>NZ_JBAMDH010000002.1:0-202270 GCF_036961685.1 Massilia sp. DD77 | reverse complement strand
CGGACGGAATTCGTCGGCAGCGTAAGGTGGGGAGAAGAGAAAGGCGCCAGGCTGGGCGCCACGCCCGCGTCCAGCACGGCGCCGAAGCGTTCGGCGGCGGCCAGGGCCGGCGCCTGGCGGGCAGGATCCGGCGCGGGCGCAGGCAGCAGCGGCTGCCAGGCGGGAGGCGAGGTCTCGAAGTGGCTGGCGTAGTCGATCGCGATGCTCTCGAATTCCTGCTCGCGGCCGGTGGCCTGGTACAGGTCGAACAGCATCCACCACGGCAGGCGCTCGTGGCGCCCCAGGGTGGCCAGGCTGTCGCGCAGCAGCTGCTCGGCCAGCGGCGCCTGGCCATTGGCGTACAGGATGGCGCTTTCCTCGACCGCCGGGGCGCTGGCGGGCGCGGCCGCCGGCTCGGGGGCTTCCTCGGGTTCGGCCGGGCCGTCGAAGGCGGCTGCCGTGGCGGCCGGGCGGCGGGCGCCGCTGCCCCAGTCGGGCTCGTCGTTGAAGATGCTGGACGCCATCTCGAGCTCGATCTCGTCGATCTTGGCGGCGGTGGCGCGCGCGATCTCGCGCTGGCGCTCGCGCTCGGCTTCGCTGCCCAGGCGCGAGGGTTCGCCGGCGCGCAGCCGGGTCTCGGGCGCCAGGAGGCCTGCGCCCGCATCGTCGTTCTTTCTCTTCAGGAAGGAAAAAAGCCCCATGCTTACCGTGATCCCTTAGCCAGCCCGTCCGTGCAAAACGGTAGCACGGAGCGGATGCCCGCGTGCTGCGCACACGCGGCGGCAGGTAGTGTATCCGAAGGGACACAAAAGTATGCACGCTTGATGAAGGGGACCGTACAAACAAAAAAAGCATGCGAGGGTAGCCGCATGCTTTTTTCGTGGAGCGACAAGTGGGTCAGTCGCCGTAGAGCTTTTGCTTGAGTTCGCGGCGCTGCTGGGCTTCCAGCGACAGCGTCGCGGTCGGACGGGCGATCAGGCGTGGAATGCCGATCGGCTCGCCGGTTTCTTCGCACCAGCCGTACTCGCCGGCCTCGATGGATTGCAGCGACTGCTGCACTTTCTTGAGCAGCTTGCGCTCGCGGTCGCGGGTGCGCAGTTCCAGGGCGTGCTCTTCCTCGATCGTCGCCCGGTCGGCCGGATCCGGTACCAGCACGGTTTCGCGCAGGTGTTCGGTGGTTTCTCCGGCGTTCTTCAGCAGTTCCTTCTCGAGCTCCTGCAGGCGATTCTTGAAAAATGCCAGCTGGGCCGGATTCATGTAGTCGTCGTCGCTCATCGCCCGAATCTCTTCTTCCGTCAGGAGGCGTTCTTCGGGTTGCGCGGTATTCGGTTTCGTTGTTTTAGTCATGATGCCTTCGATACGACAGAGGTTTCATTGTATCAGCTTGCTCAGCCGTGACGCCCCCTTGCGGCTGGCGTGCGCGGGGAGCAGCTGCCTTGATGGCGTCGAGCGCCATCCCTTCTCTCTGGTGGCCGCGAACTGCTTGCCAACTCCTGGGGCAGGTGTCAGGCAGACCGTGGGTTACCAGTAAAACTGATGTAGTTTATACCAAACATTGTTCGAGGCCGCTGATAAAAACGTCCTTTGGTAAATTTTTGCCAATAAACACCATTTTGCTGGCAGGTGTCTCGTTTTCGCCCCATTTCGGCCCTACATCGCTGCCCATGATCTGGTGCACGCCCTGGAACACCACCTTGCGGTCGACGCCCTGCATGCGCAGCACGCCCTTGTAGCGCAGCATTTGCGGCCCGAAGACCTGCACCAGGCTGCCAAGGAACTGTTCCAGGCGTTCCGGGTCAAAGGCGCGCTCGCTCTTGAACACGAAGGCGGCGATGTCGTCAGTATGGTGGCTGTGGTGGTGATCGTGGGCGCAGGCCTCGCCGTGGGCGTGGTCGTGGCCGCAGTGCGCATGGTCGTGCTCGTGGCCATGGTCGTGGCCTTCCTCGACGCGCAGGAAGTCGGGGTCGAGTTCCAGCTTGTCGTTCAGGTTGAAGCCGCGCAGGTCGAGCACGTCCGCGATCGGCGCGCGGCCGAAGTCGCTGGTCGAGATCGGGGCGCGCGGGTTCATGCGGTGCAGGCGCGCCTTGAGCGCATCGACGGCCGCCGCATCGACCAGGTCGGTTTTCGAGAGCAGGATCTTGTCCGCGAAGCCGACCTGGCGCTGGGCTTCCTCGTGCCGGTCCAGCTGGTCCATCGCATGGCGCGCGTCGACCACGGTGACCACGGCGTCGAGCAGGTAGTTAGCGCCCACTTCCTCGTCCACGAAGAAGGTCTGGGCCACCGGGCCGGGATTGGCCAGGCCGGTGGTTTCGATGACCACGCGGTCGAAGCTGATCTCGCCGGCGGCGCGCTTCTGGGCCAAATTGGTCAGCGCCACGATCAGGTCGCCGCGCACGGTGCAGCAGATGCAGCCGTTGTTCATTTCCACGATCTGCTCGCCCGTGTCCTGCACCAGGATCTCGTTGTCGATGTTCTCCTGGCCGAATTCGTTCTCGATGACGGCGATGCGCATGCCGTGCTCTTCCTGCAGGATGCGGTTGAGCAGGGTGGTTTTGCCCGCGCCGAGGAAGCCGGTCAGGATGGTGCTGGGAATCAGGTCCATGGTTCGCTACTCGTTCAGAAGGGTCCGGGATGGAGGTCCGGGGTGGAC
Source organism: Massilia sp. DD77 (assembly GCF_036961685.1). Classification (NCBI taxonomy): domain Bacteria; kingdom Pseudomonadati; phylum Pseudomonadota; class Betaproteobacteria; order Burkholderiales; family Oxalobacteraceae; genus Massilia; species Massilia sp. DD77. The sequence continues at coordinate 199,641 of NZ_JBAMDH010000002.1, read as the reverse complement.
AGGAGAATCGGGGGATTATGCCGCAATTCCTGCAAGACCACCATCAACCGTCTGAGCGCTTGATAAAGCTCAAGCGACCCTTCCGAGCGAGGCGCGGGTCAAGGAGAGGCCGCCAGTGCCCGCTCGGCCTTGTCCAGGTTGCCGCGGTAGCCGGCCAGGGCTTTACCTGCCTTGCCCTGGGCCTCTGCCAGCGCAAGGGCCTTCTGGAACTGCGCCTTGGCGGCGCCCGCCTGCCCGGTGGCCAGCAAGCCTTCGCCATAGCTGTCCTGGGCATTCGCCGAATCGGCAAAGCGTTCGGCATTCGCCCGCATGACCCGCACCGCCAGCTGCACCTGCTTGCGCGGGCCGAGCAGCTCGTAGGCGATGCGGTTGCGCTCGGCCTCGTCGAAGCCGCTCGCGGCCAGGGCCGCGCCGACGTCGGCGCCATCCTCGGCAAGGCGCTGGAACAAGTCCGCGCGCGCCTGCGCCAGTTTGCGCTTCGCCTCCCGGGCGCCGGCGGTGGCGATCACCTGGCGCACGGCGCTCACGACCAGTTCGGGCTGCTCCAGGTGGATATTGTGGCCGCTGTCGGGCGTGACCACGTGGCTGCCGCTGCTGAACTCGCGGAACAGGCTGTCGTGCAGCCCGCGCCAGACCTTGACCGCGGCCGGCGTTTCCAGGAACAGCTGGGGCGCCTCGCGCTGCTGGACCGAGGTCAGGACGGCGACCGGGACGTCCGGCAGCCGCCCTGGCGTGCCCAGTTCGCCGCGTTCCAGGATCGCCTGCACGCTGCGCAGCTCGGCCCGCATGGCAGGGGGCGTGAAGCCTTCGATGGCGCGGTTGTCGCTGTCGACCCGGGACGCGTCGAGCTTGCGCAGCTCGAGCTCGAAGCGTTCGTGGCTGGGGTCGACGAAGACCATGCCGGCCACCTGCTCCGGATGGCGCGCGGCGTAGCTGCGGATCAGGAAGGCGCCATAGGAATGTCCGACCAGGATGAAGGGTGGCTGCAGCTTGGCCGTGGCAACCAGCTGCTCCAGCTCGCGGGTGCGGGCGGCCAGGTCGACCGGGCCAGGGCGCGCATCGGAGCGGCCGAGTCCGGCACGCGAGTAGGCGACCACGATCGCCGCATCCGCCAGCGCCGGGGCCACGCGCCGCCAGACCGTGAGGTCGCGCCCGAAACCGGCCTCGAGGAGGACGGTATAGCGCCCCGTGCCGAGCGTCGCCATCTGGACCTGGTAGTCGCCGACCTTGATCTGGTCCTGGGCGGGGGCGGGAAGGGCTGCCGCCATCAAGGCGCACAGCAGGACGGCGGCGCCGGGACGGCGCGGAAATGCAAGATGCATGAAGACTCCGGAAATCGTTGCCGCCGTTGCCGCCAGGGGCGACAATCCGACGGCGAGGTCCATTGTAGGAAGCGGGGACCGGACTCGAAACTGTCAAAAATAACAGCCGCAACAGCAGACGGACAGGAGACGCGATGGCAGTGATGGGAGAGGCAGTGACCGGCTGGCGCGGCCGCCACCTGGAAGGAATGGCGCGGGCGCGCGATGCCGACGGCCTGCTCGCCGTCCTGGCCGCGGCGGCGCGCGAGCTCGGTTTCGACTACTGCGCCTACGGCATGCGCCTGCCGCTGCCGCTGTCGAATCCGGCCACCGTGATGGTGAACAATTACCCGCAGGCTTGGCAGGCCCGCTATGCCGCCGCCGGCTACCTGGAGGTCGACCCCACGGTGGCGCACGGCGTCGCCTCGCTCGATCCCCTGGTGTGGAGCGAGCCCCTGTTCGCCGGCGCCCGCCCGCTCTGGGAGGAAGCGCGCGGCCACCAGCTGCGCATCGGCTGGGCCCAGTCCTCGCGTGCGGCCGACGGCAGCGCCGGCATGCTGACCCTGGCCCGCTCGCACGAGCGGCTTTCCGACACCGAGCTGGCGCGCAGCGAACGCGACATGATCTGGCTGGCGCACGCGGCGCACGAAGCCATGGTCCGGCTGCAGGGACAGAAGCGGCCGCAAGCCCCGCTCAGCGTGCGCGAAGCCGAAGTGCTGCGCTGGATGGCGGACGGCAAGACCTCGAGCGAGGCCGCCATCATCCTGGGCCTGTCGGAACGCACGGTGAACTTCCACGTGGCGAACGCCCTGCTTAAGCTGGGCGCGGCCAACAAGACCGCCGCCGTGGTCAAGGCCGCCTTGCTGGGCCTGCTCTGAGATGGCACCACCCGTACAAGCGCAAGCGCAGGCACAAGCGAAATTCGATCCCCTGTCGATCCAGGCGGGGGACATCATCTTTGTGCTTCCCAAGGCCTCGGGCTGGTCCTGGCTGAAGCAGCTGGCCAATGTCCAAGGGCAGCATGTGCTGGCGAAACTACGCAGGTCGAAGCGGCTGGGGCTGGCAGCAAGGGTGCGCAAGTACTCGCACGTCATGCTGGGCGCGGGCGATGGGCTCATCATCCACGCCGACGGCAAGACAGTGGCGCTGGAAGTCGTGACCGATGCCCTGGACTTCGCCTCGACCAGCTACCAGGTGTTCCGGCGCTCCGGCCTGCCGGCGGCGACGGGGGGCCAGGTGGCCAGGGCGGGCATCCGCTATATGCAGCAGAAATACAGCTTCGCCACTTATTTCAAGAAAGCCAGGGACACCGACACGACCCAGTTCTGCTCGCGGCTGGTGGCGCATGCCTACCGCTCGGCCGGCATGCCCTTGAGCGAACTTGCCGACAAGGACGTGCTGCCGCTGGACCTGTATCTGCTGTGCCAGGGCACGCCCTGGACGGATGTGACCTTGGAGACCATGGCCGCGCCCCTGCCGCCGGAGGTCGATGCGATCGCGGGCGAGATCGAGATTCCGGGCCAGGAAAGCCTGTCCATGTCGGCGTTTTTCGACCGGACCGACGAGCTGCTGCGCGATGCCGCGCAGTCGCACAAACGCTTCCAGGAGTTGCAGCACAAGAGTTACCGCGACATGCTGAGCGTGGAAGCCCTGCTCGTCCAATACTGCGCGGCCATGTTCATGCATGCCAAGCTGTTGCGGGCCGAGCCTGGCGCCATCGAGGACAGCTTCGCCGCCACGATCACCCGGGTACTTGCCCAGGTCGATACCCTGCTGGACCTGGCCTCCTTGCCGGACATCGACCTGCTGGTCGAGAACACGCTCATCAATACCGACACCGGTTCCGCCGACAGCGCGTATGCGGGCATGCCGACCCCGGCCGCCATCCGGGAAATGCAGACCGGCCGCGAAACCCTCCGCTGCTACGCCTATCTGCTGCTGGCGGAACTGGGGCTGCTCGGCATCGTTGCGCACGCCGTTCCGCACGAAAAATTCGACGCCTTCAAACCCGTCAAACCCGAATATGCAAACGGTTTTCTGGCCGCGCTGGTCCAGAACGGCAAGCTGAAGGCGTACCAGGAAGCCGCGCATCCCTTTGCCTGGGTCGACGACGATGCCGATCGCGATTTCTGCCGCAACGCCTACAGGAACATCCTTGCCTTGCTGGAGCTTATCCGGATCGCGACCGCCCGGCAGGCTTGACGCCGGCTACTTGGACTTGGCGCGCGGATGGGCGCGGTCATACACCGCCGCCAGGTGCTGGAAGTCGAGCGAGGTGTAGACCTGGGTCGAGGTGATGCTGGCATGCCCGAGCAATTCCTGCACCGCACGCAGGTCGCCCGAGGATTGGAGCAGGTGCGAGGCGAAGGAGTGGCGCAGCACGTGCGGATGCACGTGTACCGGGCTGCCGGCGCGCAGGGCGTGCTGCTTGAGGCGCTGCTGCACCACGCGCGGCGTGATGCGGGTGGCGCGCGCCGATAAAAACAAGGCGGCGCTGCCGTCGCGCGCGCCGGGGCGCACCGCCAGCCAGGCGTCGAGCGCCGCGCGCGCGGGGCCGCCGACCGGCACCCGGCGCATCTTGCCGCCCTTGCCGGTAACGACCACCTCGCCCGCTTCGCGGTCCAGCCAGCCGAGCGAGGCCGCCTGGCCGGCTTGCGCTTCCGTGTAGGCCAGGTCCAGGCCGCTCAGTTCCGATACCCGCAGTCCGCTCGAATACAGCAGCTCGAACATGGCACGGTTACACAGCTCGAAGGGTTCCGGGTAGCCGTGGACATTGGCTTCCATCAGCTGCACGGCGGCGTCCACCGCCAATGCCTTGGGCAGGGTCTTGGGACGTTTCGGGGCGCGCACGCCCTCGACCGGGTTGGCCGGCAGCGCCACGTGGCGCGCCAGCCATTCATAGAAGCCGCGCCAGCCCGAGAGCTTGCGCGCGATCGAGCGCGCCGACTGGCCGCCGGCATGCAGCTTGGCCGCGAAGCGGCGGATGTCGAAATGGGTCAGGCGCGGCCAGTCGCTGTGGCCGGCCAGCCGGCCGAGTTCGTGGAGGTCGCGCCGGTAGGCCTCGACGGTGTGCGGCGACAGCTGGCGCTGGGTGGACAGTTCGCCCAGATAACGCGCGGCCCAGTCGGTGGCGTCGGCCGGCGCGCTCATGCTGTCCTTGCCTTGGGCGCGGCTCAGGCGCGCAGCGGGGCCAGCGCGGTGCTGGCGGTGGCGGCGATGTGGACCAGGAACTCGGTCCCCATCACGGTGGTGAAGCGGTCCGGATCGGGCGAGCCCAGCACCAGCATGCCGAAGGTCTGGCCCGGCTGGCCCAGGGGCAGCATCACGGTCGAGCGCACGGCGGACGGGTCGTCCAGCCAGCGCACCGCTTCGAAGTCGTTGTTGGGGCCGCAGTAGGGCGCGCGCAGGCTGTTGGCGAAGATGCGCGCATCGTCCGACACGCCGCCGGTGAACCACTCGCCGGCATGGTCCGGCGCCACGTTCCACAGGCGCAAGCTCACCTGGGGCACCGAGAAGTGGATGCGCAGGCCCTCGGCCAGGTCGCGCGCCATCGCCGCGCCGCCCTTCGACACCAGCAGGGCCTGGGTCCAGGCGTGGAAGCGGTTGGCGATGGCGGCGTTTTCCTCGGCGCGGCGGGTCAGCTCGGCCAGGCGCAGTTCGAGGGCGCGGTATTTGTCGCGCATGACTTCCATCTGGCGCTCCTGCAGCGACACGGCGCGGCCGGTCAGCGGGCTGGACAGTTTGACCTCGCCCAGCAGGCCGGCGTGCTCCTCGAAGAACTGCGGATGGTCGATCAGGTATTGCGCGACGGCGCTGGAGTCCAGGGTGGCGGTGGTCATGTAAATCTTCGGTGGATTAAGTAGGTGCAAGGGGGCATTTTACCCGAGCCGGACGGCGAAACGCCCGGGCAAGAAAAAAGACGCCCGCAGGCGTCTTTCGGACGGCGGGCTTGCGCCCGCCCCAGGTACGGCGTATCAGAAGCGGTGACGGATGCCGACTTGCAGCGCGCGGCCGTCTTCGCCCGGGCCCTTGGTGAAGCCGCCCGGGTTGCCGGCGGTGCCAGGAGCGTACTGGGCTTCGTTCTTGTTCTTGATGTTGGCGACCACGGTGTACAGGTCGGTGCGCTTGGACAGGAAGTGGTCGTAGCCGATCGCGAACAGGTTGGCGTCGCTGTTCGACGCGGTACGGTCGTTCTGGTGCGCGTACGAGGCCATGACGCGGCCGCTGCCGATCTTGTAGTGCAGGCCGAACTGGTAGCTGTTCGCGTCCTGCACGGTGTTGGCGGCGATGGTGCGCGAGAAGAAGGCGCGCAGCGCGGTCTGGTTGGCGGCAGGAACGCCACCGGCGGTCAACTGCGGCACCACGACGCTGTCCCAGCCGGCCAGGTAGTCGGGCAGCAGGGCCGAGTTGGTGTTGCGCTGGCTGTGGAAGCCGGCGAAGATCTTCCACTCGTTCAGGGTGTAGGAGCCGCCCACGGTGGTGGTGCGCAGGCTCGGACGGTCCTGGCGGTCATAGCCGTGGTTGTAGCCGACGCCGACATCGAAGCCGTTGGCCTTATAGGTCACGTGGCCGGCGCGGAACTTATTGTAGCGGCCCAGGTAGCCCGAACCCTTGCCGCCGTACATCAGCGCGGCGCCGATGCCGTTCGGCAGGGCGATGCGGTACTGGACCGATTCCTGCGAGCGGATATCGGCGCTCAGGGCGGTGAAGCCGGCGGTGCCGCCGGTCACATGGCCCCAGGTGCCCGCGGTGCCCGACTCGAAGGTGTCGGCCATGTTGAAGACTTCATAGCCCGGGGTGTACATGCGGCCGATCAGGAAGGCGCCGACCGGGGTGACCAGGCCAACCATCGCCATGCGGTCGAACAGCGCGCGTTCCTGGTTGACGGCCGGGCCGCCAGGCGGCTGGATGGCGGCCTGCAGGCCGGTCAGCAGGCGGTCGCGGACGGGTGCCGGGAGGGGCATGGCATTCATGCCGCGCAGCAGGTAGCGGCCCGGATTGTCGTTCATCAGGGTCGGCTGCTGGGTGCCGGTGTCGAGCTCGACGCGTGCTTCCAGGTTGAACATCGCCTTGAAGCCGTTGCCCAGGTCTTCAGTACCCTTGAAGCCGATGCGCGAACCGTCGGCGCCGCCGCTGTAGATCTTGGTCGGGCCGCCTTTCTGGAACATCACGCCGGCGTCGGCGATGCCATAGATCTGGACGCTGGACTGGGCCAGGGCGGAAGTGGCAAAGGTGGCGCCGAGCAGGGCGGCGATGAGGCTCTTCTTCATTGGGTCTCCGTTTATGTTCTTGGCTAGCGAGTTGCTTTAACTCACCTTGCCAATATGCCATCCGTCTTGCGCCCTGTACAGAACGCTCGTGCGGAAAGTTGATGAAGTCGGCTTCTCGTTGTGAAAACACTACAAGGAGCGAGGTAAACGACAAAGGCGGACATGGTTTCCCACGTCCGCCCCCTGGTCTGGCGCGGCGGACAGCAGCCGCTTGGCGCTTAGAACGAGTGGTTGATGCCCACGTCGTAGTGGTTCACGGTCGACGGCACGGCGCTCATGCCCTTCTTGCGCGATGCGTCCACGTACAGGTAGGTGCGTTTCGACAGGCTGTACTCGTAGCCCAGCGAGAACTGCTTGACCTTCTGCAGGCCGTCGGTGTCCTTTTGACCATAGCCGGCCAGGAACTTGCCCGGACCCATGCTGTAGTTGGCGCCCAGCACCCACGACTTGGTGTCGGCGTTGAGGATGCGGTTGTGCTCCTGGTCCTGCTTGCTGTAGGTCCCCATCAGCTTCAGTTCCGGGGTGGCGTTGACCGACGCGCCGATCGACCAGACTTTCGATTCGATCGCGTTGCGCTCGTAGCCGGCCATGAAGGCCGCCGGGCCGTTGTTGTAGGTCGCGCTGACCGAGAACGGGTTGGCCGAGGCTTCGGCACCGACCGGGTATTGCGGCGCGGCCGCGGTGCCGCGGCCGATCACGGCTGCGCCGCCGGTGTTTTCCTTGGTGGCGATCGCGGTGTTCAGCTGGAAGCCGCTGACGATCGGCGAGTTGTACCAGACGGCGTTGCTCCAGCGGTTATGCGAGGCGCCCGACGGGTCCAGTGGCTGCGAGGTGTAGCCGGCGACGCTCAGGTCGGTGTAGAAACCGGAAGGCGAGGGCAGCGCGTGGAAGGGCTCGAAGGCGCCGATGGTTTCGTGGTACGGGGTCAGGCCGCGGCCGATGCGCAGCATGCCGAAGTCGCCTTGCAGGCCGACGCGGCTCTGGCCCTGGAACAGCTGGCGCTGCACGCCGTTGCCGCCCACTTCGAGGGTGCCGGTGTCCGGCTCGTAGCGGATTTCGAGCTGGAACAGCGCCTTCAGGCCGTTGCCCAGCTCTTCAGTGCCTTTGAATCCCAGGGTGTTGGCGGCGCGCTTGCCGATGTTCAGGGACTGGCCGGTACGCTTGACGATGCCGGCATCGAGGTTGCCGTAGATCTGTACCGAGGTTTGCGCGTGGGCCGCGCCGGCGAACGCGCCAAGCAGTGCGGCGGCCAGGAGGGATTTCTTCATTATTCGTGTTCCTTGATTAAGTTACGCTTCATCCTGAGCATTGAGACATGTGCTGAATCCTCGGATGCGTGCACCTTAATAGTTTCCTGCGACAAGATTGACTGATTGGTCAATTATGGCGGGCGCACTTGGTGGAAAGCCAATAAATCCAATTGTGCTGTTGTTTTTTTGAAACGTGCGTCATTCAGGATGTAACACATTTGCAGCGGCATGAATGGTGGGGCGCGCGTCAGCCGGCGGATGCCCGGCGTGAGACCGAACGGCCCGGCGCGCTCGGTCTCGCCGGCCCAGCTTGCCGACTTCGCGCGCCCCTGTCGCCCTCCCGGCTACTACAGCCCAGCCCGGTTTTCAGCGTTTGCGGAGGCGCAAACAATGCCATGGCTTGAAACGAATCGGACCCGGCCACGGCTTAGACTCTGCCCACATCCCCGTGCGTGGCGACGCAGTTTGTCAATACCTTGTATATTGGCAACTTTTCCGCCGAGCCGGCCTGGCTCGCGCCCTAGTCTGCTGTTGTGCGTCGCCGCTGTGCTTTTGCCGACCTGACTTACCGATGGTTTATTCGAACAATGGCTAACCGCGAAGAACTGGCGATCATCCGCAACGCCCGGGCCGGGCAGGCTGCCGCCCAGCTCGAGCTGGGCAAGCTCTACCTGTTCGGCAGCACCGGACTGCCGCAGAGCCTGCCGACCGCCCTGCACTGGCTGGAGCGGGCCGCGAAGCAGGACTGCGCCCCTGCGTGGCAATTGATCGGCAATCATATTCCGTTTGAACTGGCCCAGCGCAACGGCCCGGAGCTGCTGTCCTGGTACCAACGCGCCTATGACGACGGCAGCGTCCATGCCGGACTGGTGTTCGCCCAGCTGGTGCTGGACGCCGGCTCTGCCGCCCCGCCGGATGCCCGCGCCAAGGCCTTGCGCGCGTTGCAGGACGCCGCGCGCGCCGGGTTCGCCCATGCGCAGTGGCTGCTGGCCCAGCAGCAGGGCCCGGTGTCCGGTGCGCCCGCCACGGTTCCCGCCCCGGCATCCGTGCCCGCTGCGCCCGTTTCCGCGCTGCGCCCGGCCGCTCCCACGTCCTCTCCCACGGCCGCCGCCATGTCCGCCCCGGCGCCGCGCGACGCGGGCGCGCCGTCCAGCTGGCTGCAGCGCGCCGCCGGCAATGGCGTGGGGGCCGCCCAGTACGTGATGCTCGAGCAGGCCTGGGACACCGGCCAGGCCCGGGATTACCTGGAGCGCGCGCTGCCGCTGGCGCGCGAGCTGGTGCAGCTCCGGGCCGAGCAGGGCGAGCTGCGGCGCTTCGCGCCCGACGAGATCGCCTTGCTGTCGCGCTGCGCCCGCCTGCTCGATGGCGGCGGCACACATGGCCTGGCGCCGGGCGCGGACGAACCCGACTGCTTCTGGGAACTGGCGGCGGCCGAGCATGACCGCCATGCCCAGCTGGCGATGGGCTTGCGCTGCGCCCGGATGCAGGTCGACGGCCGCCGGATCGCCGGCGGCAAGGGAGGGGAGCGCAGCGCCCCGGCCTGGCGCGGCCCGGCCTGGCACGGCCCGGCCAATTTCAAGAAGGCGATCCGCTGGCTGACCCTGGCCGGCGAGCAGGGCCTGGCCGAAGCCTGGTATGCGCTGTCGCGTATCTTTATCAAGCCGGAATTCTCCCAGCGCAATATCGCCGATGCGCAAAAATACCTGGAGCGGGCGGCCGAGATGGGTTACCGCGAGGCCCAGCTCGAATGCGGCCACAACGCCTGGCGCGCGCGGCGCGAGAACGAGAACAACGACGTGCGGGCGGCCTACTGGCTGCAGAAGGCGGCGGCCCAGGGTTCGAGCGAGGCCGGCGCGCTGCTGGCGCGCATCGCACCGCGTCCGGCCACGCCCCTGTACACGGAAACCGGCGCCCTGCTGGCGGCGCGCACCGGCGCGGCGCGCAGCGTCCTGCAGCAGGCCCATCCGCTGCTGAGCGCCAGGCTCGAGCTGGCCGCCCTGTTCGGGCTGACGCGCGCCGAAGCCCTGCTGCTGGACGTGAAGGCGGCCGACCAGGGGCATTGCCTGGTGATCGATATCCGCGCCAGCTATGGGCGCAGCAAGCGCCGCCTGGTGCTGGTCGAACCGGGCGCGGAGCGCCTGGCGCTCGACCGCATCGTGCGCATGTTCGACCACGTCGATTGCGGACCGTCCGGGCCCGAAGGAAATTACCGCCAGCGCCTGTACCGCTTGCGTACCGTGCTGGGAACGGCGGCGGCAGGCGAGGAGGACGAGGCGCCCGGCCGGCCGGTATCCGGGGCAGGGACGCCCGCCGGGACGTCGCCTACAGAAACGCCCGGGGCAGGATCTTCGGACACAGGAGCGCCTGGCGGGACGGCCGACATCGGCCTGGCGGCCTGAGCGCCGGCGCCAGGGACGTCAGATCTCGACTTCGCCTTCGAACACGGTCACCGCCGGACCGCTGAGGTAGACCGGCTGGCCCGGTCCCGCCCATGCGATGCTCAGCTCGCCGCCCCGCGCCGACACGCGTACCGGCGAATCGAGCAGGCCGCGGCGGATGCCGGCCACCACCGCCGCGCAGGCGCCGGTGCCGCAGGCCAGGGTCTCGCCCGCGCCGCGCTCGAACACGCGCAGGCGGATGTGATGGCGGTCCAGCACCTGCATGTAGCCGGCGTTGACCCGTTTCGGGAAGCGCGGGTGGGTTTCGATCAGCGGGCCGTTCTGGGCCACGGGAGCGCTGTCGACGTCGTCGACCACCTGCACCGCATGCGGATTGCCCATCGAGACCACCGACACGAACACGGTCTTCCCCTGTACCGGCAGCGGCCACAGGGTGTCCTCGCCTTCGGCCCAGCCGGCCAGGCCGGCGGTATCGAAGGGCACCTCGCCCGGTTCCAGGCGCGGCGCGCCCATGTCCACGGTGATGCTGCCGTCGTCTTCCATGCGCGGGTTGATGATGCCCGACATGGTCTGGACGCGGATGCTGCGCTCCCGGCTCAAGCCCTTGTCGACCACGAAGCGCACGAAGGCGCGCGAGCCGTTGCCGCACTGTTCGACTTCGCTGCCGTCGTTGTTGAAGATGCGGTAGCGGAAATCCACCCCCGGCTCGCTCGGACGCTCGACGATCAGGATCTGGTCGGCGCCGATGCCGAAGCGGCGGTCGGCCAGGCGGCGCCATTGTTCGGTGCTCAGCGAGACGTCCTGGTTGATGGCGTCGACCACGATGAAATCGTTGCCTGCGCCGTGCATCTTGGTGAATGTCAGTTTCATGGCAGCGTGGTGTGATTACTCAGTAAAGCGAAGGCTCGCCCGGCGGGCGGGTCTTGAAACGCTTGTGGGTCCAGAAGTATTGCTCCGGCGCTTCGCGCACACGGTCCTCGATGAAGGCATTCATGCGGCGCGTCGCCGCGATCATGTCCTCGCCGGGGTAATTCTCCCACGAAGGGTAGAACACCACACGCCAGCCCTGGTAATTCGGCAGGTAGGTAGCGATCACCGGGATCACCTTGGCGCCGGTGGTGGCCGCGATGCGGCCCATGGCCGTGAGGGTGGCGGCCGGGATGCCGAAGAAGGGCACGAACTCGGCATCCTTCTCGCCGAAGTCCATGTCCGGCAGCATGAAGTAGGGCAGGCCGTCGCGCAGGGCGCGCAGGATAGGCTTGATGCCTTCCTTGCGCGTCACCAGGCGCACCGGGCCGTAGCGTTCGCGTCCGTGGCGCAGCAGCTTGTCGAAGGACTCGTTTTTCTGCGGCACGTACATGCTGCACACGGGGATCACGCGCGCGGCCACGCCGGCCACGTCCAGGCACACGAAGTGCGGGCACAGCAGGATGGTGGGGCCGGCTTCCATCTCGGCCTGGGGCACCGCCGGCTCGACCCGGATCAGGCTGCGCACGCGCTCCTCCGGCGCCCACCACAGGATCGAGCGCTCGAAAATGCTGCGTGCATACGCGCGGAAATGGCGGTGTGCGATGTCGCGGCGCTGGGCCTCGTCCAGCTCCGGCATGCACAGGCGCAGGTTGGTCAGGGCGATGTGGCGGCGCTTGCCGAGGATCAGGAACATCAGGCTGCCGACCGCCTCGCCCAGGCGCCCCAGGATGGGGAGCGGGAGGAAGTGCAGCAGCCACATGACGAAGATCAGGGCTCTCATGGCGCCACCTCGGCGTCCGGCGCCGCCACGCCTTCCGGCTGCTTGTAGCGGTTGTAGCTCCAGAAATACTGGGCCGGGCAGCGCGCGATCAGTTGCTCCATCGCGCGGTTGATGGCCGCGGCCTGCTCGGCCGGGGTGCCCGACAGCTCCCCCTCGAAGGGCACGAAGCGCACCGTATAGCCGGCGCCGTGCGGCCGGCGTTCGGCATAGACCAGCAGGATGTCGGCCTTGCCCAGCTGGGCCAGCTTGGCCGGGAGGGTCATGGTATAGGCGTTGCGGCCGAACCAGGGCGCCCAGGCGCCTTCGCCTTCCTGCGGCACCTGGTCGGGCAGGATGCCGATCGGCTGGCCGCTTTTGAGGGTCTTGGCCAGGATGCGCACACCGGCCAGGGTGGCCGGGGCCAGGTGCAGGTTGTGGCGCGCGCGGGCGCCTTCGACCAGCGGCTTGAGCGCGCTCTTGCGCGGCGGCCGGTACATGACCGTCAGGGCGGTGTGCAGCGCGATCTGCTGGGCGGTCATCTCGAAACAGCCGAGGTGTGGCGTCAGGAACACAATCCCGCGGCCGGCGTCCAGCCTGGCCTGGACCAGTTCCCAGTTCTCGACCGATGCATGACGTGCAACACGTTCCGGCTTGGCGCACCACACGAAAGCCAGCTCGACGATCGCCTTGCCGGCTTCGGAGACGGCCGCGCGCCAGTGGGCCTCATAGCCGGCCTGGCGCAGGTTGGCGCGCAGCCGGCGCCGGTAGGAGGGCGACAGCCCATAGACGAGCCAGCCCAGCGCCGCACCCAGGGCATGCAGGGCTGGCAAGGGAAACACGGACAGGATACGGAAGAGGACGACTAGCATGCGTTTGATCAGGTTGAAAGGTGTGCGAGTTTCCACACCAAAATTCACAAGGAGCGTAAAATACCACTTTATGCAGGATCCGCCGAGTTAATGACAACTTGCGAAGCGGAATATAAATGTCGCTAAAGCGTCGCAGGCACGAGTTGCTGCGGCAGTTTTTTGACCAGTAACTTGGAGCCCCAATGTCCAACGACTACCTCTTTACTTCCGAATCCGTCTCCGAAGGCCACCCCGACAAGGTCGCCGACCAGATCTCCGACGCCATCCTCGACGCCATCCTGGAACAGGATCCGCGCGCGCGCGTCGCTGCCGAAACCCTGTGCAACACCGGCCTGGTGGTGCTGGCCGGCGAAATCACGACCCACGCCAACGTCGATTATATTCAGGTCGCGCGCAACACCATCAAGCGCATCGGCTACGACAACACCGAGTACGGCATCGACTACAAGGGCTGCGCCGTGCTGGTCGCCTACGACAAGCAGTCGCCCGACATCGCCCAGGGCGTGGACGAAGGCGCCGGCATCGACCTCGACCAGGGTGCGGGCGACCAGGGCCTGATGTTCGGCTACGCCTGCGACGAAACCCCGGAACTGATGCCGGCTGCGATTTATTATTCGCACCGCCTGGTCGAGCGCCAGTCGCAGCTGCGCAAGGATGGCCGCCTGCCGTGGCTGCGCCCGGACGCCAAGTCGCAGGTCACCCTGCGCTACGTGAACGGCCGCCCGGTGGCCGTCGACACCGTGGTCCTGTCGACCCAGCACGCACCCGAGATCAGCCACTCGCAGATCCAGGAAGCCGTCATCGAAGAGATCATCAAGCCGGTCCTGCCGCGCGAATGGCTGGACGGCACCAAGTTCCTGGTCAACCCGACCGGCCGCTTCGTCATCGGCGGCCCGCAGGGCGACTGCGGCCTGACCGGCCGCAAGATCATCGTCGACACCTACGGCGGCGCAGCCCCGCACGGCGGCGGCGCGTTCTCGGGCAAGGACCCGTCCAAGGTCGACCGTTCGGCAGCCTACGCCGCCCGCTACGTGGCGAAGAACGTGGTCGCCGCCGGCCTGGCGCGCCAGTGCCAGGTGCAGGTCAGCTACGCCATCGGCGTGGCGCGCCCGATCAACATCACCGTGTACACCGAAGGCACGGGCGTGATCCCGGACGAGAAGATCGCCCAGCTGGTGATGGAACACTTCGACCTGCGCCCGAAAGGCATCGTGCAGATGCTCGACCTGCTGCGCCCGATCTACGCCAAGACCGCGGCCTACGGCCACTTCGGCCGCGAAGAGCCGGAATTCACCTGGGAGCGCACCGACAAGGCGGCGCTGCTGCGCGCGGAAGCCGGTCTGTAATTTCCGGACTGCGGACTGTCCAGTGCGCCCTGCGGGGTGATGCCTGTCACTTAAGGCATCGACCTGCCGGCGGCTTGGGATAAAACGGATTCACGTCCAACGTGAATCCGTTTTTAATTATGGCTCTTCACCTTGACCTGGGCTATGCAACTCAGCTGGCACCGCATGGGTTCGAGTGTTTCGCCAGCCTGACATAGGTTGACGAGACTGGTGGCCAACTCGCTTTGTCGGCACACTATGACAGGCGCGGCATGAATTCCGCGAAGGCATCCGGTTCGAGCGGGCGGCTGATGAGATAGCCCTGAATGACATCGCATCCGGCGTCCTTCAGCTCCGCGACCTGGAGCTCGTTCTCGACGCCTTCCGCGACCGTTTTCATGCCCAGAGACCGGGCGAGACCGACAATGCCCCGGATGACGGCCGATGCCTTCTCTGAAACGAGCAGCGCCTGGACGAACGACCTGTCGATCTTCAGCGTGTCGATAGGCAATCGAACCAGGTAGCCGAGACTGGAATATCCAGAGCCGAAATCGTCCAGCGATGTGGATATGCCAGCTTGCTTCAGCGCGGCAAGAACCGAGGTTGCCTTTTCGATATCGGTAACCAGGGAGTCCTCCGTGACTTCGACGTCGAGCATTGCGGGGGAGACGCCATGAGCCTCCGCGATACGGAGAATTTTATCGACCAGTCCCGCAGCCAGGAGTTGTCGAGCCGACAAATTGACGCTGATCCGCAGATTGCGCATCCCCAGGCGTCGCCATGCCTCGATATGCTCGCAAACTTCATCGAGCAGCCAGTCGACGAGGGTTTCTTCGTAGGGCGAGTCCAGTAACACATCCAGGAATACGCCCGGCGCGAGCAAGCCGCGTTCAGGATGGCGCCAGCGAAGCAGCGCCTCGGCGCCGACTGGGGAAGCGTCTGCGAGTGCTATCTGTGGCTGAAAATGAAGCTCGAACTGCTTCGCGGCAAACGCCCCACGAAGATCCATGCGCAAAGCAAGACGGTCACGCATGCCCCGGTCGAGTGCTTCGTCGAACATGCGCACCCGAAACCGACCAGATGACTTCGCTGCGTACATGGCCGTGTCAGCATGACTCAGCAGCGTCTCGGCTGATTCCGATGCTTCTCTCAGCAGCGCGATGCCAATGCTGGCGGACAGGGAGACAGATCGTCCGCCTGCTTCGAATGGCGTTGCGAACTCCCTCAGCACCGCGTGCCCGAGCGCTTCCGCTGCGCTTTCAGTCGTATTGCGTAACAAGATAATGAACTTATCGCCCCCTACGCGCGCGGCGAAGACCTCAGGGTTGAGAATCGCGAGCAGCCTATTCGTAAAGTCGCACAGCAGCCCATCGCCGGCCGCATGACCGAAGGCGTCGTTGACTTCCTTGAAATGGTCCAGGTCGATCAACAGCACCGCCAGGGGAGCGCCAGGCATAAAGCCCGAGCAAGCAGCCTCGGCGACCGCGCGTGACAACACTTCCATGCACTTGCGCCGGTTGGGCAATCCCGTCAAGTAATCGTGGTTGGCTTCGAATTCCAGCTGCGCCTCGTGCTGGTGGTCGCATGTGACGTCGCGAAAAAGCACGGTGATGCCATCGTCGTGGGCAAATGCGCGCACCTCGAACCAAGTGCTGAGCGGCGCGTAATAGTCGGTGTGCCGGCCAGGCTGTCCAGTTGCCGCAGTCTGCCGATAAACGCGACCATAGTGGGAGTCTGCCAACTCCGGAAAACACTGCCATATTTCGCGTCCAAGCAGGTTTTCCCGTTGCTGCTGCAAGTATCGTTCAGCTGTATGGTTGAGGTAGGTGAAGCGCCACGATCGGTCCAAGGACATGAATCCGTCGCTCAGGCTATCAAGCATCTCGCCAAGGTGAGCCGCAGTAGGCTGTCTGGCGCCGGCATCCGACGGGCGGGGCGGACAAGAGTCAGTCTGGTTTTCCATGGTTCAACCTTCCGTTCGCATCGCCGCTCAAGGCACCGCTCGTGCGCAAACGGTGGGATCACCCCATTCTAGACGCATTCGCCTCCGAGACGAACATCGGGCGCCTTGGCGTCCGGTGTCTTTTGCGAGCGTCGGCGCGTGCGCCAACCCGACAAGCAAGATGACAGCAGGGCCGTCCGATGCTAAACTGGCGGGCCGAGGAGCGTTGCGACGAAACCAGTTTTCGCCAGGCTCGGACATCAAGAACTGCGCTCACGTTACTTTTTTCTAAACATTGAAAGGAGGGCGTGATGAGCGCCGTACTCAAAGAATCCCCCGATTATCTCGTCGCCGACATCTCCCTGGCATCCTGGGGCGAGAAGGAAATCCGCATCGCCGAAACCGAAATGCCGGGCCTGATGGCGATCCGCGAGGAATACGCCGCGGCCCAGCCGCTGAAGGGCGCGCGCATCGCCGGTTCCCTGCACATGACCATCCAGACCGCGGTCCTGATCCGCACCCTGGAAGCCCTGGGCGCGCAAGTGCGCTGGGCCTCGTGCAATATCTATTCGACCCAGGACCACGCCGCCGCCGCCATCGCCTCGGTCGGCACCCCGGTGTTCGCCGTCAAGGGCGAAACCCTGGACGAATACTGGGAATACACCCACCGCATCTTCGAATGGCCGGCGGACAACCACGCCAACATGATCCTGGACGACGGCGGCGACGCCACCCTGCTGCTGCACCTGGGCGTGCGCGCGGAAAAGGACATCTCGGTGCTGGACAAGCCGGGTTCGGACGAAGAGATCTGCCTGTTCAACGCCATCAAGGGCCGCCTCGCGCGCGATCCGGCCTGGTACTCGAAGCGCCTGCCATGCATCAAGGGCGTCACTGAAGAGACCACCACCGGCGTGCACCGCCTGTACCAGATGCACCAGGACGGCAAGCTGGCCTTCCCGGCGATCAACGTCAACGACTCGGTCACCAAGTCGAAGTTCGACAACCTGTACGGCTGCCGCGAATCGCTGGTGGACGGCATCAAGCGCGCCACCGACGTCATGGTCGCCGGCAAGATCGCCGTCATCGCCGGCTACGGCGACGTGGGCAAGGGCTCGGCCCAGGCCATGCGCGCACTGTCGGCCCAGGTCTGGGTCACCGAGATCGATCCGATCTGCGCCCTGCAGGCCGCGATGGAAGGCTACCGTGTCGTGACCATGGACTACGCCGCCGAACACGGCGACATCTTCGTCACCTGCACCGGCAACTACCACGTCATCACCGAGCAGCACATGCTCAAGATGAAGGACCAGGCGATCGTCTGCAACATCGGCCACTTCGACAACGAAATCGAAGTCGCCGCGCTCAAGAAGTACGAGTGGGACAACATCAAGCCGCAAGTCGATCACGTGATCTTCCCGGACGGCAAGCGCATCATCCTGCTGGCCGAAGGCCGCCTGGTGAACCTGGGTTGCGGCACGGGCCACCCGTCCTACGTGATGAGCTCGTCGTTCGCGAACCAGACCATCGCCCAGATCGAACTGTTCAGCAACACCGCGCAATACCCGGTCGGCGTCTACACGCTGCCCAAGAAACTGGACGAAAAAGTGGCGCGCCTGCAGCTCAAGAAGCTCAACGCGCAGCTGACCGAACTGACCGAAGAGCAAGCTGCCTATATTTCGGTGAGCAAGGAAGGCCCGTACAAGCCGGAGCACTACCGCTACTGATCCGGTAGCTCCGCTGTACCGCCACGCCAGGCCGCATGCTGTTGTCGCGGCCTGGCGTCTTCCCCAAGCCGGGCGTGCCCCCGCACGTCCGCGTACCACGAAAGCGATGCCCGATGCGCCTGCTCCTGACCTGGCTGATCAATGCCGCCGCCCTCATGGCCCTGCCGTTCCTGATGGACTCCGTCCAGATCACCAATGTGAGCACGGCCTTCATCGCCGCGCTGGTGCTGGGGCTGGTCAATACCCTGATCCGTCCCGTGCTGGTGGTGCTGACCTTGCCGGTGACCCTGGTGTCGATGGGCCTGTTCATCCTGGTGATCAACGCCTTGCTGTTCTGGCTGGTGGCGCACTGGATCGAGGGCTTCGAGGTGGCGGGTTTCTGGTCGGCCTTCGTGGCGGCCATCTTGTACAGCATCATTTCGTGGGCGCTTTCAACCTTGCTCCTCTCAGACAAAGATGGAAACTCCTAATTTCAGTATCGAGTTCTTCCCGCCCAAGACGGCAGAGGGCGCGGAAAAGCTGCGCGCCACGCGCCAGAAGCTGGCCGGGCTCCAGCCCAAGTATTTTTCGGTGACCTTCGGCGCCGGCGGCAGCACCCAGGCCGGCACCCTGCAGACCGTGCTCGAGATCCAGCAGGAAGGCCATGAGGCGGCGCCTCACCTGTCCTGCATCGGCGGCGACCGCGACTCGATCCGCGCCATCCTCAAGCAGTTCCAGGAGCATGGCATCCGCCGCCTGGTGGCCCTGCGCGGCGACCTGCCGAGCGGCTACGGCGGCGCCGGCGAGTTCCGCTACGCGAACGAGCTGGTGGAATTCATCCGCCAGGAGACCGGCGACTGGTTCCACATCGAGGTCGCGGCCTATCCCGAGATGCACCCGCAGGCCCGTTCGCCCCAGGACGATTTGCAGAACTTCGCGCGCAAGGTGCAAGCCGGCGCGAATGCGGCGATCACCCAGTACTTTTATAATGCCGACGCCTATTTCCAGTTCGTCGACAACGCACGCAAGCTGGGCGTCGATGTGCCGGTGGTGGCGGGCATCATGCCGATCACGAACTATACGCAGCTGATGCGTTTCTCGGACATGTGCGGCGCCGAGATCCCGCGCTGGGTGCGCCTGAAGCTGGCCAGCTACGGCGACGACAGCGCCTCGATCAAGGCCTTCGGCCTGGACGTGGTGACGGCGCTGTGCGAGCGCTTGCTCGCCGGCGGCGCACCGGGCCTGCATTTCTACAGCATGAACCAGGCGGTGGCGACCACCGCGATCTGGCAGCGGCTGGTGAAGTAATACCCGTCGCTCGAACGCGTCGGCGGGGGGCCTGACGACCCTACGGTAGGGTTGGCGGCTATGCCGCCGACGCGTTCAACTCGCTCTCGCGCACCCGTGACGGCACCGGTCGATCACGTTTCCTCGGTAATCACCCGATCCAGCGGTACGTCATGCACGTCGCCCGCGAATTCCGCCAGCTGGCAGGCATACGCGATCCCCAAGGTCCGCGGCCTTGGCTGCGCCTCGAGCGTGCGGTCGTAAAACCCGCCCCCATACCCCAGCCGGTATCCCTGCGCATTGAATCCCAGGCAGGGCACCAGCAGCGCCGGCGGCCTGGCCACGAGGCGCAGCTCGGCCGGCACCGCCACGCCCAGCCGGTCGTTCACGGTCGGCTCCCCCGGTATCCATTCGGCAAACCCGAGCGCCGCGTCGCGCGCCAGCACGACCGGCAGCGCCAGCCGTACGCCTGCCTGCGCCAATTCCGCGTAGGCTGGACGCAAGTCCGGCTCGCCCGCCAGCGGCCAGTACACCCCCAGCATCGCCTGGGGATGGGCCCGCCACCAGGCCAGGACCTGGGCGCCGATGCGGTCGTCCCAGGCGAGCTTGGTGGCGTGGTCGATGGCGCGGCGGCGGGCCTTGAGCGCGCTGCGCAGGGCGGATTTGTCTTGTTGCAGCAAGTCATCAGCGCTTGTGATGAGCTCGGTGCCGTCTGGCAGAGCGCTGGATGCGCGTGGTATTCTTGAATCGCCGGTCATGGTTTGAATGCAGCGTACTTTGAGAGTTCTGATGTTTCGATCGAGTTTGACAACCGGCGTCTTGCCGACCGCTATTGCCCTTCTCCTGGCCCTTGCATGGATGCCGCCTGCCTTGGCCCAGGAAGATCCCGAAGCCCCCCAGCCCGAGCAGGCGCAACCACCCGTATTGCCCGTGCCGCCCGGCGCGCCGGCCGTGCCGGGAGCGCCGGCCGCCGACATCAGGGCCGACGACGACAGCAACTTCCTGCTCCTGCGCGAAGCCGCGCGCCAGAACGACAGCGCCAGGATCCAGGCCCTGGCTTCGCGCCTGCCGCCGCAGTATCCGCTGGCCTCCTATGTCGACTATTATCGTCTGAAACCGCGCCTGCGCGAGGCCGCGCCCGAGGAAATCCGCGAGGTGCTGCGCCGCCACGAGGGCAGCGCCATCGCCGAGCGCCTGCGCGCCGACTGGCTGCTGGAGCTGGGCCGGCGCCGCGACTGGACCACCTTCGAACGCGAAGCGGGGACGCTGGCCCAGAACGGCGAGCTGCAGATCCGCTGCTACGCCTTGCTGGCGCGGGCCAGCCGCGGCGAACCGGTCCTGCAGGACGCGCGCGCGCTCCTGACCAACCCTCCCGCCTACGGCGAAGCCTGCGCCGCCCTGATGGCGCAACTGGCGCAGAACGGCCAGTTCACCGAAGCCGACCTGCTGTGGCAACTGCGCCTGGCGGGCGAGATGAACGCCACCGGCCCCGCGCGCCGCACCGCCTCCCTGCTCGGGGCGTCGGATACCCGCGCGGCGCAGGCGGTCGACCTGCCGGCCGTGGCCATGGCGCGCGGCATCGGCACCACCCGCGCCGAGCGCGAGATCTACCTGGTCGCCCTCGGCCGCATGGCGCGCTCGAGCCTCAAGCTGGCTACCGTCGCCCTGAACAAGAACAGTCCCAAGCTCTCGCAGGACGAGCGGGCCACCGGCTGGGCCAACCTGGCGCTGGCGGCCTCGATCGGCCTGTCGCCGGAGGCGGACGACTACTGGCGGCGCGCCAACGGCGCCCGCCTGACCAATGAGCAGATCCAGTGGAAGACCCGCATCGCGCTGCGCAAGGGCGACTGGAAGGGCGTGCGCGCCACCATCGAGGCGATGCCCGCCGGCCTGCGCGCGGAGCCGGCCTGGGTCTACTGGCTGGGCCGCGCCCACAAGGCCGAAGGCCATGCCGAGCAGGCGCGCGAGCTGTTCGAGCGTATCGCCGTGCAGTCGAATTTCTATGGGCAACTGGCGATGGACGAACTGGGCCGCATGGTGACGGCGCCGCCGGCGGTGGCGCCGGTCACCGCCCCGGAGCTGGCGCAGGCGGCCGCCAATCCGAGCCTGCAGCGCGCCCTCAAGTTCTACGCCTTGCGCCTGCGCGCGGATGGCAACCGCGAATGGAACTGGGGCCTGCGCGGGCTGTCTGAACGTCAGCTGCTGGCCGCGGCCGAATTCGCGCGCCGCAACGAGCTGCTCGACCGCATGGTCGAGACCTCGCTGCGCACGCGTACCGAGCTCGACTACGCCCAGCGCTTTCCCGCGCCCCATTTCGAGATCCTGCGCCCCACCGCGCAAGACCTCGGGCTGGACAAGGCCTGGGTATATGGCCTGATCCGCCAGGAGTCGCGCTTCATCCAGGACGCGCGCTCCGGCGTCGGCGCCTCGGGACTGATGCAGGTGATGCCGTCCACCGGCAAGTGGGTGGCCGCCAAGATCGGCCTCGACAACTTTGTGCACGACATGTTGAACGACCTGCGCACCAACATCACCTTGGGAGCGAACTACATGAACATGGTGCTGGAAAACTTCGACGGCTCGGAGGTGCTGGCCACCGCCGCCTACAACGCCGGCCCGGGACGCGCGCGCGCCTGGCGTGGACGGCTGGCGGAACCGATGGAAGGCGCGGTCTTCGTCGAGACCATTCCCTTCTCCGAGACGCGCGGCTACGTGCGCAACGTGATGGCCAACGCCACCAACTACGCCGCCGTGTTCGACAACAAGCCGCAGTCGATCAAGACGCGCCTGTCCACGATCCAGCCGCGCGGCGGCAGTTCCGTCCTGCCCTGAGGCCGCCATGGGCTCGCTCAAGGTGGTCGCGATCGGCGCGACCGGCTTCATCGGCGGCCACCTGGTGGCGCGGCTGTCCGAGGAGGGCGTCGACGTCGTCGTCCCGGCGCGCCACTACGAAAGCGCCAAGCAGCTGACCCTGCTGCCCGACGTCGACCTGCGCGTGGCGAATATCCACGACGACAAGGTGCTGCGCAGCCTGATGGAAGGCTGCGATGCGGTGATCAACCTGGTCGGCGTGCTGCACGGCGGCCACGGCCGGCCCTACGGCGAGGGCTTCCGCCGCCTGCACGTGGAGCTGCCGCACCGCATCGCCGCCGCCTGCGCCGACCTGGGCGTGGCGCGCTACCTCCACATGAGCGCCCTGGGCGCGAGCGCGCAGGGCGCCTCGATGTACCAGCGCTCCAAGGCCGACGGCGAAGCCGCCGCGCGCAGCCGGCCGCAGGTGGCGGCCACGGTCTTCCGGCCCTCGGTGGTGTTCGGCCCGGGCGACCATTTCCTCACCATGTTCGCGCGCCTGCAGCGCCATCTGCCCGTGGTCCCGCTGGCCTGTGCCAATGCGCGCTTCCAGCCGGTCTATGTCGGCGACGTCGCCAGCGCCTTCGTGCGCGCGCTGGCCCAGCCGCACACGCGCGGCGCCGTGATCGAACTGGGCGGCCCCCGGGTCTATACCCTGGCCGAGCTGGTGCGCCTGGCCGGTCGCTATGCGGGCTGCGAGCGCACGGTGATTGGCTTGCCGGACTGGATGGCGCGCGTGCAGGCGGGCATGTTCGAGATGCTGCCGGGGGACCCCGTCATCAGCCGCGACAACCTCGACTCCATGAAGACCGACAACGTGGTCGATCCGGCCACGAAAGCCTTGACAGCGGAGGCGCTCGGAATCAAGCTCACACCGCTCGAGGCCGCCGCACCGCATTATTTGACGCCGGGTGATCCGCTCGATGCCTACCGTACCCGCGCAGGCCGTTGAGGATGTGCAGGGTGGGCGGGGTCATTCATGCCAATGGCCTGAATGACGAAGGCCCGCGCGGTGATGGTTGGCAGCAAGATCATCCGGTACGAAACTGGAACCGATAACGATCACCGCGTGGGCGGCAAAGCCGCCCACCCTACGAACACCACAGGAACGCCATGCAGACCATCGAACTCGACCCGATCCTCTCGCACACCCTGGACCAGGCGCGCCGCCCGGGCCTGACCCTCGTCATCGGCAACAAGAACCTGTCGTCCTGGTCGATGCGTCCCTGGGTGGCGGCGGTCGCGTTCGGCATTCCCTTCACCGAAGTGCGCGTGCTGCTCGACCAGCCCGACACCTCCGCCAATATCGCGCGCTATTCGCATGCGGGCCGGGTGCCGGTGCTGCTGGCCGGCGACATGACCATCTGGGACAGCCTGGCCATCACCGAATACCTGGCGGAGCAGTTCCCCGACAAGCACATGTGGCCGCAGGACGTGGCGGCGCGCGCGCTGGCCCGTTCCATCGTGGCCGAGATGCATTCGGGCTTTTCCGAACTGCGCGGCGCGATGCCGATGAATATCCAGGCCCACCTGCCGGGCCGCGGCCGCACGCCTGGCGCCCAGGCCGACATCGGCCGTATCTGCGAGATCTGGGAAGACTGCCTGTCGCGCTTCGGCCACCACCACTTCTTGTTCGGCGATTTCTCGATCGCCGACGCCTTCTATGCGCCGGTCGTTACCCGCTTCCGTACCTATGGGGTGGCCCTGGCGCCGGCCCTGCAGGCCTATTGCGACCGCGTGCTCGCCCACCCGGCCGTCGCCCGCTGGGTGAAGGAGGCCCTGGTCGAGGACGACCCGACCCCGCTGCACGACGCCGAGCTGCCGGGCGATTGAGGATGCGCAGCTACGTCGTCGGCGGGGCGGTCCGCGATCAGCTGCTGGGCCTGCCCGTGCAGGACCGCGACCACGTGGTGGTCGGCGCCACCCCCGAGCAGATGCTGGCGGCCGGCTTCCGCCCGGTGGGCAAGGACTTCCCGGTCTTCCTGCACCCCGCCACCCACGAGGAATACGCGCTCGCGCGCACCGAGCGCAAGACCGCCAAGGGCTACCACGGCTTCGCCTTCCACACCGCGCCCGACGTCACCCTGGAACAGGACCTGGTGCGGCGCGACCTGACCATCAACGCCATGGCGCTGGGCGAAGACGGCGCGATCGTCGACCCCTACGGCGGGCAGCGGGACCTGGACGAGCGCATATTCCGCCACGTGTCGGAAGCCTTCGCCGAAGACCCGGTGCGCATCCTGCGCGTGGCGCGCTTCGCCGCGCGCTTGCCGGACTTCCGCGTTGCCGATGCCACCAATGCGCTGATGCGGCGCATGGTGGACGAGGGCGAGGTCGACGCCCTGGTGGCGGAGCGTGTCTGGCAGGAGCTGGCGCGCGGCCTGATGGAAGCGCGTCCCTCGCGCATGCTGGCCGTGCTGGACGACTGCGGCGCACTGGCCCGCATCCTTCCCGAACTCGACAGCAGTGCGCGCACGATGGACATGATCGACGAGGCGGCGCGCCGTGCGCACCCGCTCGAGGTGCGCTTCGCGGTCCTGATGTGCGGACTGCAGGCCGGCGGCGCCGGCCTGCAAGCGGTCCAGGACGTGTGCACGCGCCTCAAGACGCCCAACGAATGCCGCGACCTGGCCGTGATGACGGTGCGCGAACTCGGCCTGGCGGCGCCCCAGGCGGGCGTACCCGATGCGCCCGCACTGGTCGCGCTGTTCCAGCGCTGCGACGCCTTCCGCAAGCCGGAGCGCTTCGTCCAGATGCTGCAGGCCGCGGCCTGCACCGTCCGGGATGCCGACCTGCCGCCGGCTCTCCAGGAAGCGCGCCTGCTGCCCACGCTGGCGGCGGCGCGCGGCGTGAACGCGGGTGAGATCGCCCAGCGCTGTGCCGGGAACAAGGCGCAGATTCCCGCAGCGGTCCATGCGGGAAGGGTGGAGGCGGTAGCGGCAGTCCTGGACGCCATGTCTTGACGCGGTCCAAGCCGGATCGAACGCGGCAACCCGCCATGCATGTGTTACATTCGCTTACACCCTGCCTGCAATACAGTTAATAGTTTTGCTATGCTTCCCTGTCGGTAATTTGTTGCGTTGGGGGAAAATATGCTTGCCACATTGGCGCAGCGCGTAGCGAGCCTGAGTCCGCGCCGCCGCCTGCTGCTGGCAGGCCTGGCGGTGGCGGCGCTCAGCTTCCTGCTCGTCTTCCTGTTCGTCCGCACCGAGGCGGTGGATCCGGAAATCCGCAACCGGGTCATGCTCAACCTGCGCGAGCTCGAGAAGCTGGACGCCGAATGGGACGCGAACATCCTGCGCGCCCACATCGGCCGCGCGCCCCAGGAAGCGCGCCTGACCACCCAGCTGCCGCGCATGCACGACCTGATGGCGCGCCTGGGCGAGGCGCTGCCCCATACCACCGGCGACGCCGCGCCGGCCGCCTACGCCCAGCTGCGCCAATCGCTGCGCACCAAGGAGCAGCTGGTCACCCTGTTCGCCGTCCACAATCCGCCGCTGCGCGAGGCCCTGCTGCACGTGCCGCCGGCCGTGGCCGACCTCAAGACGGAGTTGAGCGGCATCGAGGGCGCGCTGGCGCCGGCCCGCATCGTGGTCCGGCTCGACACCACGCTGAATGCGCTGCTGACCGAGATCCTGCGCTACAACCTGGCGCCGAGCCCGGCCCTGGCGACCCGCATCGACGAGATCCTGGGCGATGTCGCGGCCCAGGAAATCGCCTTCTCGCCGGCCGTGGTCGACAAGATGGACGCCCTGATCCACAGCTGCCGCGTGATCCTGGAAAAGCGTCCGCTGGAAAACCGCCTCGAAGCCCAGATCGCCG
This sequence comes from Massilia sp. DD77, assembly GCF_036961685.1. NCBI lineage: Bacteria > Pseudomonadati > Pseudomonadota > Betaproteobacteria > Burkholderiales > Oxalobacteraceae > Massilia > Massilia sp. DD77. Next base: position 173,894 of record NZ_JBAMDH010000002.1, on the reverse strand, counting down.
CCGCCGGCACCGGCGCCGCCCTCGACCGCCTGGGCCGGGAGTTCGACCGTTCCTTCGACACCGTGCTGCTGGAGCGCCAGCGCTTCCGCGGCTACCTGTTCGCCTATTCGGCGCTGCTCTTGATCCTGCTGGCCTACGCCGGCTGGCGCCTGCGCCGCAGTTACCGCATCATCGGCGAAGTGAACCAGCGCCTGCAGGCCGCCAACGAAACCCTGGAGCAGCGCGTGGCCGAGCGCACCGCCGAGCTGGAGACGCAATCGAAGCAGCTTGAACGCCTGGCCCAGCACGACAGCCTGACCGGCCTGATCAACTACCGCCAGCTGACCCGCCTGCTCGACCGCGCACTGGCGCGCGCCGACCGCCGCGACAGCGTGGTGGTGCTGATGTTCATCGACCTGGACGGTTTCAAGGCCGTGAACGATACCTGGGGGCACGCCACCGGCGACCTGGTGCTGCAAATGGTGGCGCGCCGCGTGCAGGACAAGCTGCGCGCCGAGGACGCCCTGGCGCGCCTGGGCGGCGACGAATTCGTCATCATGCTCGAAGACGTCAGCTCGCGCGATGGGGCGCTGCGTGTCGCCAGGCTCGCGCTCGAGCAGATCGAGTCGATCACCGAGGCCGACGGCAATCCGGTACGGATCTCGGCCAGTATCGGCATCGCCGCGGCGAAAGGGCAGGCCGGCGCCGTACGCGGCCAGGCCGCCCTGCTGGCGGACGCCGACAAGGCCATGTACCAGGCCAAGCAGTCGGGCAAGGGCAGCTTCGTGGTCAGCCCGCAGTCACAATGGACCGGCCCGCCGTAAAGCCAGGCTGGCGTTTCCGCACGGCAAGCGCGACAATGAGCGGGGACGGCCGGGTTCGGCTAGAATGCTGTTTGTTGCAGTGCACAATAAAGGTGCGACCAATGTTGGACAATCCCTTGCGCCGCTGGATCCAGGGCCTGAGCGGAAGAAAAGGCCAGCCGACCGTGCTGGTCAAGGAACTGGCCGAGCGCGACCGCCGCCGTGTGCTGAAGCACTTCCTGGCGCTGGACGCCAGCGACCGCCTGCTGCGCTTCGGCAGCATGATTCCCGACGAGCAGATCAAGGCCTACGTTGCCAAGATCGATTTTTCACAGGACATCGTGTTCGGCGTGGTCAACCGCGTGTTCCAGCTGGTCGGCGTCGGCCACCTGGCGTTTTCGACCGCCGCGGGGCGCGGCACGACGAGCAAGGAGCGGGTGGCCGAATTCGGCGTCTCGGTCTCGGCATCCGCGCGCGGGCAGGGGGTCGGCACCCGCCTGTTCCAGCGCGCCGCGATCCACTGCCGCAATTCGGACATCGACACCCTGTACATGCAGTGCCTGTCCACGAACAAGACCATGATGCACATCGCGAAAAAGGCCGGCATGCAGATCAAGCGCGAGTACGGCGAAGCCGATGCCTACCTGCAGCTGCCCCCGCCCAGCCCGGGCAGCGTGATGGCCGAGGCGCTGGAAGAGCAGTTCGCCGTGATCGACTACACCGTCAAGGCCAACGCCCGCGCGGCCGTGAAGTGGTTCTCGCCAAAGAAATAAGCAGCATCATGTTCATGCGTTGATCGCTCACACTAGCCGTAGGGTGGGCGGGTCCCCCGCCCACCTTACGATCCGCGCAGCTGCTTCTATCCAAGCCGCCGCTACTCCTTGATCTCCGCCTCGACCAGCTGCGCCAGCAGCTGCAGCGACTCCTGCCACCCGAGATAGCACATCTCCGCCGGAATCGCGGCCGGAATCCCTTCCTGCGTGATCCGCACATCGACCCCGCAGAATACCGGGCGCAAGCTGACCGTGGTCTGCATCCGCCCCGGCAGGTTCGGATCGTCGAACTCGTCCGTGTAGCGCAGGCGCTCCCCCGGAACCAGCTCCAGGTATTCGCCGCCAAACGCATGGCTGTTGCCGGTCGTCAGGTTGGTGAAGGACATCCGGTAACGGCCGCCGACCCGGGCGTCCATCTCGTGCACGGTGCCGAAGTAGCCGTGCGGCGGCAGCCACTTGGCCAGGGCGTCCGGATTGGTGAAGGCGCGGTACACGCGATCGGGCGTGGACTTCAGGACACGGTGCAGTTCAACGCTGTTGGTGGACATGATCGATTCCTTTTTTCGACAGTGGCAGAGGACGACCCTCTGCCGGCACGACGAACGGACGCGCCGAGATTCGACATGCCGGCAGATCTTTTTACATCACGCGGATATCGACATCAATATTGCCACGCGTCGCCTTCGAATAGGGACAGGTCTGGTGCGCGGCGGCGACCAGCGATTGCGCGACCTCGGCGGGCAGGCCCGGCAGGTGCACGTTCAGGCGCGCCTGCAGGAAATATTCGCCGTTCAGGTTGGCCAGGTCCACTTCGGCATCGACGCAGGACTCGGAAGGCAGTGTGAGGCCGAGCTTGCCCGCAGCCAGCCCCATGGCGCCGATGAAGCAGGCCGACCAGCCGGCCGCGAACAGCTGTTCCGGATTGGTGCCCGCGCCGCGCGAACCGGGCGAGGACAGCTTGAGGTCGAGCCGGCCGTCGGTACTGCGGGCGGAGCCGTCGCGGCCGCCGGTGGTGCGGGTCTTGCCGGTGTAAAGCACGGTGGTGGTATCACGCATGATGCATTCCTTCTGGGTGGGGTGAAAAGGCTTAGCGGTCGTCGCCGGATTCGGCGACATAGACCATGATGTCCTGGGCAGGGGCGAGCTCCGGCACGATGTGCGCCAAGTCGAAGACCAGGCGGGTGCGGGCGGTGTCGAAGCGCCATACGAAGCTGCCCTGCTCGCTCACGAAGCGCACGATCTCGCCCTGCTGGACGTTGACGTAGCGGGTCGAGGCGTCGATCCGGATATCGCGCTGGGCGGCGCCGCTGTCGGCGGCCATGCCATAGGGCTGGGCGATCTCCGCCGCGTTGGCCTGCAAGGCCGCGGCGAACAGGAGGGCGCCGGCGGCGAGGGTGTGGACGGCATGGCGGCGAGGCGAGGTCAACATATGATTTCCTTTCAGCTTGGTGAATGAGTCAGAGCCACTTGGCCACGTCCAGGATGGCTTGGGCAAAGGCTTGCGGCGCTTCCTGCGGCAGGTTGTGGCCGATGCCGCCAGTCAGGTGGCGGTGTTCGTACCTGGCCAGGAATTTCTTCGCATAGACCTTGGGGTCCGGATGCGGCGCGCCGTTGGCGTCGCCTTCCATCGTGATGGTCGGCACCTTGACGTCCGGGAAGCGGGCCAGGCGCTGTTCCAGGTCCTCGTAGCGCGCTTCCGATGGCGCCAGGCCGAGGCGCCAGCGGTAGTTGCTGACCGAGATGGCGACGTGGTCGGGGTTGTCGAGCGACCTGGCCGAGCGCGCGAAGGTGGCGTCGTCGAATTTCCACTGCGGCGAGGCCAGCTCCCAGATCAGGCGCGCGAAGGCGTGGGTGTTCTCGCGGTAGCCCTGTTCGCCGCGCGGGGTGGCGAAGTAGTACTGATACCACCACTGCAGTTCCGCCTTCGGGGCCAGCGGCTTGCGGTTGCCTTCCTGGCTGCCGATCAGATAGCCGCTGACCGACACCAGGGCCGTGCAGCGCTGCGGCCACAGCGCCGCCAGGGTGGCCGCGATGCGCGCGCCCCAGTCGAAGCCGGCGACGATGGCCTTGTCGATCTTGAGCGCGTCCAGGAAGGCGACGGCGTCCGCGGTGAAGCTGGCCTGCTGGCCGTTGCGCGGCGTGTCCGTGGACAGGAAGCGGGTGCTGCCATAGCCGCGCAGGTGCGGCACCAGCACCCGGTAGCCGGCGGCGGCCAGCACCGGCACGACGTCGATGAAGGCGTGGATGTCGTAGGGCCAGCCATGGAACAGCACGATCGGATAGCCGTTGCGCGGGCCGGCGTCGACATAGCCCACGTCGAGCAGGCCGGCGCGGATCTGCTTGATGTCGGTGAAGGTGTTGCTGGCGGGCGTGATGCCGCCGGCCAGCGACGAGACGGCGGCGTGCACGCTGCCGGCCAGGCCCAGCTGGGCGGCGGCCAGGCCCAGCGAGGCGGTGTTGAGGAAGCTGCGGCGTTTCAGGTTGGTGGTCTCGGTCATGATGTTCTCCAGGGTCGGGGTCTCGGGGGATGGATTCAGAGCGACATGCCGCCGTCGATGGTCAGGCTGGCGCCGGTCATGTAGCCGGATTCGGTACTTGCCAGGTAAGCCGCCAGGGCCGCGACTTCATCCGGCTGGCCGACGCGCTTGAGGGGAATCCATTCCTTGACCATCTCGATCATGTCGGCCGTCATGTCGGTCTCGATCGGGCCCGGCTGGATGTTGTTGATCGTGATGCCGCGCGGCGCCAGGTCGACCGCCAGGCCCTTGACCATGACGGCGACCGCGCCCTTGGTCATCGAGTACACGCTGGAGCCCGGGTGCCCGCTGCGCACCGCCGTATTGCTGCCGATGGTGATCACGCGCCCACCCGCCGGCATGTGCGGCAGCGCCGCCTGGATCGCCAGGTAGACGCCGCGCACGTTCACGTCCAGCATGCGGTCCAGCTGCTCCAGGCTGAAGGCGGCCACGTCGGCGATGTGCAGGACGCCGGCGTTGACGACCACGATGTCGATGCGGCCGAAGCGCGCCACTGCCTGGCCGACAGCGTCCTGCAGCTCGGCTGCGCTGGCGCTGTCCGCCTTCAGCGCCATGGCCTGCACGCCCTGCGCCTCGATGGCGGCGGCGACATCGAGGGCCTTGGCGCCGGCGCTGGCATAGGTCAGGGCGACGTTGGCGCCGTCGCGCGCCAGGCGCAGGGCGATGGCGGCGCCGATGCCGCGCGATCCGCCGATGACGAGGGCAGTCTTGTTCCGGGTGCTAGCGGTGTTCATGTCTGGTCCTTGGTGAGTTGGTATGGCTCTATTAAAAATCCCGCAGGTATCCCCACTGTGTCGGGAAGCGGGCCGACTGCAATCGCATGTGTATGGCCCCGGCCCGGACACACTGGGATACAAAAAGCAAGCTCAGTTCGCTTCCGCGAGCAGGGCGCGGATCTTGGCCTCGGTCTCCGCGTAGTCGCCCTCGCCGAAATGCGAGTACACGACCTGGCCCTGCTTGTCGACCAGGTAGACCGCCGGCCAGTACTGGTTCGAGTAGGCCTGCCAGGTGGCATAGCGGTTGTCCTGGGCGACCGCGTAGGGAATCCCGAAGCGCTTGATGGCCGCCTGGACGTTCGAGGTCGAGCGCTCGAAGGGGTACTCGGGCGTATGCACTCCCACCACCACCAGGCCCTTGTCCTTGTACTTCTCGTGCCAGCTCTTCACATAGGGCAGGGTGCGGATGCAGTTGATGCAGGTGTAGGTCCAGAAGTCGACCAGCACCACCTTGCCGCGCAGCTGCTGCATGCTCAGCGGGGGCGAGTTCAGCCAGTTGTTGATGCCGGTGAATTCCGGCGCCGCCATAGGGCTGGCGGAAGCGGCATGGGCCGAGAAGCTGGCGGTGGCGAACAGGGCGGCGATCAGGGTTTTCATGGTGTGTCCTTTCAAAGCGGGATGAAATTGGCGACAGTGAAGTCGGCGAAAGTGAAGTCGGCAAGGTGGGCGTACAGCAGGACGTCGACCTGGAAATAGATGACGACGGCGGTCAGCAGGATCAGCAGGCCGAACACCTGCTGCAGGCGGTCGGTATAGCGGGCCACGCTGCGGATGTGCCGGCGCACGAACTGGCCGCCGTAGGCGATGGCGAGCATGGGAATGCCCGCGCCTATGGCGTAGAGGAGAAGCAGGGTCGCCGACCAGCCGATATCCTGTGCCTGGGCGACCAGCACCAGGATCGAGGCCAGCACCGGTCCGGCGCAGGGCGTCCAGACCGCGCCCAGCGACATGCCGAGCAGCAGGCCGCCCAGCTTGCCCGCACGCTCCGGCGAGGAGGAGGGCAGCAGGGTGCCGGCGAAGCGGGCCGCGTACCGCATCGCCCAGGCATAGGGCGCCTTCCACAGCATGGCGAGTCCGGTCAGCGCCAGCATCGCGATGCCGGCCAGGCGCAGCGTCTCGTGGGCCAGCTCGAACTGCTGAGAGGCACCGGCCAATAGCATGCCGAGCGATGCGAAGGCCAGGACGAAACCGGCGACGATGAAGACGGGGCGGCCGCGGTCCGTGTCTTGCAGAGAGCCGCCCAGGACGATGGGCAGGATGGGAAGCACGCAGGGCGAGGCGATGGTCAGCACCCCGCCGAGCAGGGCGAGCGGGGCGTCGATAAGATGTTGCATGGTGTCGGTCCTCCTGGTTGGATGACCGCATTACATCGCCCCGGCGTATCCCGGCTGTGTCCAGACCGGGCGGTTTTGCAATGTACTGTACCGGGAGCCGGGCCGGATACACTGGGATACAAAAGTCCGGCGCAGGCAGGCTATAAATAGACCTCAATCACCTTTGGCAGGAAACCATGGATACCCCCGACCACATCCTGATCGTCGACGACGACCTCGAGATCCGCGAACTGATCGCCGCCTACCTGGACAAGCAGGGCATGCGCGCCGCCACCGCCGCCAACGGCCGCCAGATGCGCAGTCTGATGGAGCAGCAGCAGTTCGACCTCGTGGTGCTCGACCTGATGATGCCGGGCGAGGACGGCCTGACTCTGTGCCGCGACCTGCGCGCCGGCAAATGGCGCAGCATGCCGGTCCTGATGCTCACGGCGCGCGACGAGGAGACCGACCGCATCGTCGGCCTCGAGATGGGCGCCGACGACTATCTCACCAAGCCCTTCGCGGTGCGCGAGCTGTATGCCCGCATCCGCTCGATCCTGCGCCGCACACGCATGCTGCCGCCGAATCTCGAGGTCAAGGAGCCCGGGCAGTTCATCGCCTTCGGCGACTGGCGGCTCGACACGGTCGGCCGCCACCTGCTGGACCGGGAGGGCACGATGGTGTCCCTGAGCGGGGCCGAATACCGCCTGCTGCGGGTCTTCCTCGACCACCCGCAGCGCGTGCTCACCCGCGACCAGCTGCTGAACCTGACCCAGGGCCGCGAGGCCGACCTGTTCGACCGCTCGATCGACCTCCTGGTGAGCCGCGTGCGCCAGCGCCTGGGCGACGATGCGCGCGAGCCGCGCTACATCAAGACCCTGCGCAGCGAAGGCTATGTGTTCTCGTCGACGGTGGACTTCGTGGACGGCGCGGCATGAACGCCGGCGCACTGCGCTTGCCGCGCTCCCTGTTCATGCGGCTGATGCTGGTCCTGCTGGCCGGGCTGGCGCTGGCGCAGGCGCTGACCTATGTCTGGATCATGAGCGAACGCCGCGAAGCCACGGTCGGCCTGATGCTCAACTTCCTGGAACAGGACGTGGCCAGCTCGGTCGCCCTGCTGGACCGGCTGCCGGCCGCCGAGCGCGCCGACTGGCTGCCCCGGCTGGCGCGCCGCACCTACCGCTTCACGCTCGGCCCCGGCGAGCCCGGCCATGAGCCCGATACCGCGCTGTCGAAGCGGATCGCGGATTCCTTCGTCGCATCGATCGGCAGGCGCTACCGGGTCACGGCAAGCGCCGCGCCGGGCCATCCGAACCGGGTCCAGGCCCACGTGACCCTCAGCGACGGCACGCCCCTGACCATCGACATGCGTCCCGCCGGCCTGCCGGTATCGTCCTGGCTGCCCGCCGTGCTGCTGGGCCAGCTGGCCCTGCTGGGACTGTGCACCTGGGCCGGGGTGCGCCTGGCGACCCGCCCGCTGGCCCAGCTGGCGCGCGCGGCCGACAGCCTGGGGCCCGACCTGCAGTCCGAACGGCTGCCCGAATCCGGCCCGCTCGAAGTCGCGCGCGCCGCCAGGGCCTTCAATGCGATGCAGGAGCGGATCGCCGCCTACATGAGCGAGCGCACCCAGATCCTGGCCGCCATCTCGCACGACCTGCAGACGCCGATCACGCGCATGCGCATGCGGGCCGACATGATGGACGACGAGGTCCAGCGCAACAAGATGAACCGTGACCTGCGCGAGATGGAAGCCCTGGTGAAGGACGGGGTGGCCTATGCGCGTACCCTGCACGGCGCGCGCGAAGCGCCGGTCCGGGTCGACCCGGACTCCATGCTGGAGAGCCTGGTGGGCGACTACCGCGACGCCGGGCAGGACGTCAGCCTGGAGGGCAGGGCCGGCGTCTCCATCGCGGCGCGCCCCCAGGCCCTGCGCCGCGTGCTGGGCAACCTGATCGACAACGGCCTGAAGTACGCGGGCGCGGTGCAGGTCGGTATCGCGCAGGAGAGCCCGGGCGAGATCGCCATCCGTATCAGGGATTTCGGTCCGGGCATTCCCGAGGCTGAACTGGAGAAGGTGTTCGAGCCCTTCTACCGCCTGGAAGCCTCGCGCAACCGCGATACCGGCGGCACCGGCCTGGGCCTGGCCATCGCCCGGCAGCTGGCGACGGCGATGAACGGCAGGCTGGAACTGCGCAACCACCCTCAGGGCGGGCTGGAAGCGACCCTGCGCATCCACGACCTGGAGGACGGCGCCGGCCGCTGAACTTGGCTAGAGTAGGGCCATGCCAGCTTCCGCCCAGCACCCCGTCACGCCGGATGGCCGCTACTTCGTGGTGGCTGGCCGCCTTTGGCGCACCAGCGATCCCGGACTGGCGCCGGAGCGGCGCCAGGAACTGGTGAACGCGCTCATGGGCGCGCGGCGCCAGGTCGGCCTGGCGGTGAAGGCGAAGGACACCGATGCCGAACGCCGCGCACGCGCGGCGGTCGATGCGGCCAAGCGCGCGCTGGGGGAGCGGGGCCCCGTCTGGTGGACCGACGGGGCTCCGGACTACAACCGGCGCATGGTGGCCAACACGCCCTACGCGCAATGGTATGCGGCGCTCGCGCCGGACGATGCTACCCGCTAGGCGTGGCGGGCCGCCGCATGCAGGCGGTAGCCTGCCGGGCTGGTCCGGTACAGGTAGCCGAACAGGATGCTGAAAGTCAGGAAGATCAGGACGTTGAGCCACGCGGTGTCCGGCGTCCCCGGCACCATCAGCTGGCGGTAGAGGCTGACCACCAGCCCGAGCCCATGCCCGGCCAGGTTGCCGATCAGGACGTAGTGGATCTCGGCAAGTTCGACGGCGCGGCTGGCGCCCCAGTTCATGAGACCGTAACCGGCGAGCGATGCGCCGTACAGCATGGCCATATGGCGGCCCGTGATATTCATGCTCTCCGCGCCGTAGGCGTTCATCAGCGCATCCGGCGTGAGCATCAGCATAAGGCCGAAACCCACTCCAAGGACGGCCGCGAGTCGGAAGATCAGGCGATGGTTCATCATTCCCTCCGGGATGATCGACGTGGTCGGCGCGCCTGGCGGGCGCGGCACGGCGTTGCCAACATGGCCACGCCTACTCAGCTTAGGTCGGAATCCGGGGGGCGCAAGGAAGAAGTGGAAATTTGCTGACAGGCAGGCGGCCACTGCCGGTTTTAAGCAGCATTGGAAATGCATATTAGTTAGAATGGGGACATTCCATCAGAGGCAAGCGATGACTTCACCCGCAATCAACCCGTCCTCCATCATCCGGCTGGTCGATACCTTCTACGGGCGCGTGCGCGAGGACGCCGTGCTCGGTCCCGTGTTCGAGGCCAAGCTGGCCGGACGCTGGCAGGAGCACATGCCGCGTATGTATGCGTTCTGGACCAAGGTCCTGCTCGGTACCGGCGAGTTCGAAGGCAACGTATTCGGCAAGCACATGGCCCTGAGCGGCATCGGGAGCGAGCATTTCATCCGCTGGCTGATGCTGTTCAAGCTGACCACGGTGGAGGTGTTCGGCGCGGAGGAGGCGAAGGAGGCGATCCTGGTGGCGGAGCGGATCGCGTCCAGTTTACAGCTGGGGTTTTTTGGGGAGATCAGGGTCTGACGGCTGAGAAGACCCTTAGCCTTAAGACCGTCACCCCCGCGCAGGCGGGGGGCCCAAGTTTGCAAGCGTAGCGATGACGCTGGCAGAACTTGGATCCCCGCCTTCGCGGGGACGACGGGCATATATCGCGGCTAAACCGAGCGAAATCGGGTTGCGCGCTCTTACACCAGCGGCATCGCCGTCGTCTCCTTGATCCGCTGCAGCGCAAAGCTCGACTTCACATCCAGCACCGCCGGATGCTTGAGCAGCGTCCCCATCATGAAGCGCGAGAAGTGGTCCATGTCGCCCACATGCACGCGCAGCAGGAAATCCATCTCCCCCGTCATCGCATAGCAGGCCACCACTTCCGGCCAGGACCCCACCGACACCGCGAAGTCGTTGCGCGGCGAGGTCGCCGGCAGGCCCGGGGCGCGGCTGGCGCTGGCCACTTCGCTGTGTTTTTCCAGGCGCACGTTCACGTAGGCCAGCAAGCCGAGGCCGATCTTGTCCGGATCGAGCAGGGCCACGTACTGGCGGATCACGCCCGCTTCCTCCAGCCGCTTGATGCGGCGCAGGCAGGGCGAGGGCGACAGGTTCACGCGCTCGGCCACGTCCTGGTTCGACAGGCGCCCGTCTGTTTGCAGGATTTCAAGAATCTTGCGGTCGGTTTTATCCAGCTCAATCTTTGACATGCTTCCCTCGGTGTTCTCGTGCATACCGCAATTTTATTGCGCAAATTGCGAAGTGGGGGGAATTGTTTGGAATTTAATGCTTGGAGGCCAGGACTATACTCTCCGCAACACGGGAGGAGACTGACCCACGCCTGCCGCGCGACCACAAGACCAAGAAGAGTCCGTCGCGCCGGCGCCACGCAGGCCAGTTCGCCATGCGGACCGGCGGCCCCCAGCCGCCTTCCGCACATTTGAAGCGACACACGGAGACACCCAATGAACGCACCCCTGGAGCGCGCCGACCTGGCGCTGCCGCAGCACGCTCAGCACCAGCAAGACATCACGCTCGACGACAAGTGGACGCTCGAGCGCGGCCGCGCCTTCATGACCGGCACCCAGGCCCTGATCCGCCTGCCCATGCTGCAGCGCGAGCGCGACCTCAAGGATGGCCTGAACACCGCCGGCTACATCACCGGCTACCGCGGTTCGCCGGTCACCTCGGTCGACCAGACCGCGATGAAGGCGAAGAAGCACCTCGAGGCCCACCACGTCAAGTTCCACCCGGGCATGAACGAAGACCTGGCGGCCACCGCCGTCTGGGGCACCCAGCAGACCAACCTGTACAAAGACGCCAAGTACGACGGCGTGTTCGCCATGTGGTACGGCAAGGGCCCGGGCGTGGACCGCTGCGGCGACGTCTTCAAGCACGGCAACAACGCCGGCTCCGCCAAGCATGGCGGCGTGCTGGTGCTGGCCGGCGACGACCATGCGGCCAAGTCGTCCTCCACCGCGCACCAGTCCGACCACATCCTGACCCACTGCGGCATCCCGGTCCTGTACCCGTCCTCGGTCCAGGAATACATCGATTTCGGCCTGCACGCCTGGGCCATGAGCCGCTACACCGGCCTGTGGGTGTCGATGAAGTGCGTGACCGACATCATCGAATCGGGCGCCGTGGTCGACCTCGACCCGGACCGCGTCCAGATCGTCACGCCCACCGACTTCGAACTGCCCCAGGGCGGCCTGAACATCCGCTGGCCGGACGCCGTGCTGGACCAGGAAGTCCGGATGAACAACTTCAAGTGGTACGCCGCGCTGGCCTATGCGCGCGCCAACAAGCTCAATCGCATCATCTGGGACAGCCCGAAGCCGAAGATCGGCATCATCACCGCCGGCAAGAGCTATGTCGACACCCGCCAGGCCCTGGCCGACCTCGGCATCGACGAGGACGCGGCGCGCGACATCGGCCTGCGCCTGTACAAGGTCGGCATGACCTGGCCGCTCGAATCCGAAGGCGTGCACGAGTTCGCGCGCGGCCTGGACGAGATCCTGGTGGTCGAAGAGAAGCGCCAGGTGATGGAATATGCGCTCAAGGAAGCCCTGTACAACCTGCCGGACGCCGAGCGTCCGCGCGTGGTCGGCAAGTTCGACGACACCGGCGAGTGGAGCAACAAGGACCGCATGGGCCACGGCGACTGGCTGCTGCCGGCCACCTATGAGCTGAGCCCGGCCCAGATCGCGCGCGCCATCGCCTCGCGCATTTCGCACTACTGCGCCGGCCACCCGGTCGAGCAGCGCGTGAAAGAGCGCATCGCCTTCCTGGAAGCCAAGGAACTGGTGCTGAAGAACATTCCGGCCAAGGCCAACCCGCAGACCGACCGCATTCCTTACTTCTGCTCGGGCTGCCCGCACAACAGCTCGACCAAGGTGCCGGAAGGCTCGCGCGCCATGGCCGGCATCGGCTGCCACTACATGGTGCTGTGGATGGACCGCGAGACCTCCACCTTCACCCACATGGGCGCCGAAGGCACGACCTGGATCGGCCAGTCGCCCTTCACCGACGAGAAGCACGTCTTCGTCAACCTGGGTGACGGCACCTATTTCCACTCGGGCATCCTGGCGATCCGCGCGGCCGTGGCCGCGAAGGTGAACATCACCTACAAGATCCTGTACAACGACGCGGTCGCCATGACCGGCGGCCAGAACGTCGACGGCCCGCTCGACCCGGGCATGATCACGCGCCAGATCGCGGCCGAAGGCGTGCGCCCGATCATCGTGGTCACCGATGAGCCGGAAAAATACCCGGACGACTACGCCTGGGCCGAAGGCGTCACCGTGCGCCACCGTTCCGAACTGATGGACGTGCAGAAGGAACTGCGCGAGATGCCGGGTGTGTCGGCCGTGATCTACGACCAGACCTGCGCCTCCGAGAAGCGCCGCCGCCGCAAGAAAGGCGAGTTCCCCGACCCGGCCAAGCGCGCGGTCATCAACGAAGCCGTGTGCGAAGGCTGCGGCGACTGCTCGGTGCAGTCGAACTGCCTGTCGGTCGAGCCGCTGGAAACCGAACTGGGACGCAAGCGCCAGATCAACCAGTCCTCGTGCAACAAGGACTTCTCCTGCGTATCGGGCTTCTGCCCGAGCTTCGTCACCGTCGAAGGCGGCGGCCTGAAGAAGCCGAAGAAAGCGGCGACTTCCGACGCCGCTCCGCCGGCCCTGCCGTTGCCGACTATTCCGTCGGTGGCCGAACCCTTCGGCATCCTGGTCGCCGGCGTCGGCGGCACCGGCGTGGTCACCGTCGGCCAGATCCTGGCGGTGGCGGCCCACGTCGAAGGCAAGGGCGCGATCGTGCTCGACCAGTCCGGCCTGGCCCAGAAGGGCGGCCCGGTGATGTCGCACGTGCGCCTGGCCGAACGCCAGTCCGACCTGCACTCGACCCGCGTGGGCACCGGCAGCGCCGACCTCGTGATCGGCTGCGACCAGATCGTCACCTCCAGCCGCGACGCCCTGAGCCGCATGGGCGAGGGCCGCACCTGGGCCGCCGTCAATTCGACCGGCGCCACCACCGCGGCCTTCGTCAAGAACCCGGACTGGCAATTCCCGGCCGAGGGTTCGCGCGGCGCCATCCTGCAAGCCTGCGGCGCCGAGAACGTCGATTTCGTCGACGCCGGCCAGATCGCCACCGCCCTGATGGGCGACGCGATCGCGACCAATATGTTCATGCTGGGCTACGCTTTCCAGAAGGGCCATGTGCCGCTGCAGGAAGCCTCGCTGCTCAAGGCGATCGAGCTGAACGGCGTCTCGGTGCCCTTCAACAAGGCCGCCTTCAACTGGGGCCGCACCGCGGCCCACGACCTGGCCGCGGTCAAGAAGCTGACCACCCCGGCCCAGGTGATCGAGTTCAAGCGTACCCAGACCCTGGACGAGCTGATCAAGCGCCGCGTCGAGCTGCTCACCGCCTACCAGAACGCCGCCTACGCAGCGCAGTACAAGGCTTTCGTGGACCAGGTGCGCGCCGAGGAGGCCAAGCTGGGCAAGGGAACGCGCCTGGCCGAAGCGGTCGCACGCTACTTCTACAAGCTGATGGCCTACAAGGACGAGTACGAAGTCGCCCGCCTGCATACCGATCCGGCCTTCAAGGCCAAAATCGCCGGCATGTTCGAAGGCGACATCAAGCTCAAGTTCCACCTGGCCCCGCCGCTGCTGGCCAAGCACGACAAGGAAGGTCGCGCGATCAAGAAGGAATACGGTCCCTGGATGATGCGCGCCTTCGGCGTGCTGGCCAAGTTCAAGGGCCTGCGCGGCACCCCGCTCGACGTGTTCGGCTACACCGCCGAGCGCCGCACCGAACGCGCCCTGATCGGCGAATACCGTGCGACTGTCGAAGCGCTGCTGCCGAAGCTGACGCCTGAAAACCTTCCCCAGGCAGTGGCCATTGCCAGCATCCCGGAAGACATCCGCGGCTACGGCCACGTGAAGGAGCGTCACCTGAAGGCGGCCAAGCAGAAGGAAGCCGCGCTGGTGCAGGCCTTCCACGCACCGGCCGGCACGAGGTCGCAGGCAGCATAAGCGGTAGGGTTGGCGGCTAAGCCGCCAGCCCGCCATTTGATGTCCGGCTAGCATCACCTGTTGTTCACCAGACCCAACTGTTACAGTTGCTTGCACTTTCGCCCGATATGCACGTCTATAATCGGGCGCATGAGAACGCCTTCCGCCTCCCTCCGCCTCGTCGCCACCTCGCTCGCAGCGCTGCTGGTGCTTGCCGCCGGCGGCGGTGGCGGTGGCTCGCCCGGCGCCACCGCCGGCACGACGACGCCTCCGCCCACCGGCCAGCAGCCGCCCCCGGCCACTGCGCCCACGCCGCCGCCGGCCACGGGCCAGCAGTCGCCGGAAGACCTCAATCCCAACCTGCTGGGCGAGGCCTTCGGCACCTACTGGAACCTGTGCGCCACCCCGCGCACCGGCGTCGACGCCAAAGGCCGGCCTTTCCCGGACCGCCAGGGCACCCTGCTCGACGAGCTGAAGTTCCTGCGCGCCTGGACCAACGAGTATTACCTCTGGTACAACGAGGTGCCGAACACCTACCGGATGGCGGATTTCACCAGCGCGCTCGACTACTTCGACGTGCTCAAGACCCCGGCGCTGACGGCCTCGGGCAAGGCCAAGGACCGGTATCACTTCACCTATCCGACCGCGGAATGGGAAGCGATGCAGAACGAAGGCATCGACCTGGGCTACGGCCTCACCTTCGCGCGCAACACCGAGCCGAAGATTCCGCGCACCTGGCTGGTGACCGCGGTCGAACCGGGCTCGCCGGCGGAAGCGGCCGGCCTGCGCCGCGGCGACATGCTGACCCGGGTCGACAACATCGATTTCATCAATGCGAGCGGCGACGCCGCGGTCGACGCCATCAACGAGGGCCTGTTCCCGACCTCGGCGGGCACGGCGCACCGCTTTACCTTCGAGCGCGCCGGCGCGCCCTTCGAGGTCACCATGACCGGCGCCGAAGTGCGCGTCGATCCGGTGAAGAACGTCAAGGTGCTGGACACCGCCAACGGCAAGGTCGGCTACCTGAGCTTCGAGACGCATAACGGCGTGTCCGAGAAGCAGCTGGTCGACGCCTTCACCACCTTCAAGCAGCAAGGCGTGAGCGACCTGGTGCTGGACATGCGCTACAACGGCGGCGGCCTGCTCTACGTCGCCAGCGAGCTGGCCTACATGATCGCCGGCCCGGCGGCCACCGCCGGCAAGGTGTTCGAGCGCCCGCAGTACAACGACAAGCAGGGCGCCGACGCGCCGATCATGTTCCGCTCCACCGCCTGGGGCTTCTCGTCGCCCGACCCGATCCGCAGCGGTACGGCCCTGCCTTACCTGGGCTTGAACCGCGTGACGGTGCTGAGCACCTCGGGCACCTGCTCGGCCAGCGAGGCGGTGATCAACGGCCTGCGCGGCGCCGACATCGAGGTGATCCAGATCGGCGGCGCCACCTGCGGCAAGCCCTACGGCTTCACGCCGGTGCCGAACTGCGGCACGACCTATTTCTCGATCGAGTTCAAGGGCGTGAACCACAAGGGCTACGGCGACTTCGCGGACGGCCTGGCGCCGACCTGCCAGGTGGCGGACGATTTGTCGCGCCCGGTGGGCGACCCGGCCGAAGGCCTGCTGGCCGCAGCCCTGGCCTACCGCACCAATAACGCCTGCCCGGCGCCGTCGGCGCAGAGCCGCGCGCGCCAGGTGAAAATGGAACTGGTGCGTCCGCAGGCGAAGGAAATCGCGATCTACCCCGAGCGCCGCTAGACGGCGTTTTCCGCTTGCCCGCGCTCGCTCGCGCTTGCCCGACACCTGCCGGTGTCGGGCAACGCGTCTATAATCTCCGGCTTTGCGACCTCTTCACTTGCCGGAGACTTTCCCGATGATCCGTTCCGCGTTCCTGCTGGCCCTTCTTGCCGCCGCGCCGCTGTCCCATGCCGCTCCCGCCTCCGCCTTGAGCACCGTCTCGGAGCGCTCCGGCTTCCAGGCCACTGGCCGCTACGAGGAAGTGGTCGCCCTGTGCGCCGCCTTCCAGAAGGCCTATCCGAAGCAGGTCAAGTGCATCGACTTCGGCCGCACGCCGGAAGACCGTCCGATGAAGGCCCTGATCGTGAGCGCCAGCGGCGCCTTCACGCCGCTCGACGCCAAGCGCCAGGGCCTGCCGGTGACCCTGATCCAGGGCGGCATCCACGCGGGCGAGATCGACGGCAAGGACGCCGGCTTCCTGGCCCTGCGCGAGGTGCTGGAAGGCCGCCTGGCCAAGGGCGCGCTGGACAAGCAGGTGCTGCTCTTCGTCCCGGTGTTCAACGTCGACGGCCACGAGCGCTTCGGCAAGTGGAACCGCCCGAACCAGCGCGGCCCGGTCGAGATGGGCTGGCGTACCACCGCCCAGAACTACAACC
This sequence comes from Massilia sp. DD77, assembly GCF_036961685.1. Classification (NCBI taxonomy): domain Bacteria; kingdom Pseudomonadati; phylum Pseudomonadota; class Betaproteobacteria; order Burkholderiales; family Oxalobacteraceae; genus Massilia; species Massilia sp. DD77. The sequence goes on along the minus strand of NZ_JBAMDH010000002.1, from coordinate 157,231 downwards.
TGAACCGCGACTACGTGAAGGCCGACGCGCCCGAGATGCAGGCCATGCTGGGCCTGGTGAACGCCTGGGATCCGCTGACCTATGTCGACCTGCACGTGACCGACGGCGCCAAATTCCAGCACGACGTCTCGATCCAGGTCGAGCCGGTGTATTCGGGCGACCCGGAATTCCGCAAGGCCGGCCTGGCGCTGCGCACCAACGTGATCGCCGACATCGCCAAGCAGGGCTCGACGCCGCAGTCCTATTACATGTCCTTCGCCAGGACCGACGACCCGATGTCGGGCTTCGTCGACAGCGTGTCCGATCCGCGCTTCTCGACCGGTTACTTCCAGCTGCGCAACCGCATGGCGCTGCTGGTCGAAACCCATTCGTGGAAGGACTACCCGACCCGTGTGCGCGTCACCCGCAACACCGTGATCTCGATCCTGGAGCAGGTCGCCAAGAACGGCAAGGCCTGGCAGCAGGCCGCCTGGGCCGCCGACGCGCGCGCCGCCAAGCTGGCCGACGCCAAGGTGGCGCTGACCTATCGCACCACCGACAAGACCGAGATGGTCGACTTCCAGGGCTACGAGTACACGCGTCAACACTCGGACGTGTCGGGCGTGCTGATGACCCGCTACGACGAGAGCAAGCCCCAGGTGTGGCGCGTGCCGCTCCGTCAGGAAGTGGTGCCGGACCTCGAAGTGAGCGCGCCGCGCGCCGGCTACATCGTCCCGGCCGCGCATGCGGCGCAGGTGGCCGCGAAACTCAAGCTGCACGGCATCGCCTTCCGCAAGCTGGACAAGTCCGTCGCGCGCGCCGAGGTCGAGACCTTCCGCGCCGACAAGGCCAGCTTCGGCGCCACCTCCTTCGAAGGCCACCAGCGCCTGACCGTGGAAGGCAAGTGGAAGACCGAGGCGCGCGGCATCCTGCGCGGTTCGCTGTTCGTGCCGATCGACCAGCCGAAGGCGCGCCTGGTGATGGCGATGCTGGAGCCGCAGGCGCCGGACTCGCTGGCCGGCTGGGGCCTGTTCAACACCGCCTACGAGCGCAAGGAATACATGGAAGAATACGTGGCGGAAGACGTGGCGCGCGAGCAGATGGCGGCCGATCCGCAGGTGGCGGCGGAATTCCAGCGCCTGCTGGCGACCGACCCGGCATTTGCGAAGAACCCGCACGCGCGCCTGGAGTTCTTCGCGAAGCGGCATTCGTCGTGGGATGAGCGCTTCAACCTGTATCCGGTGATGCGGACGAATGTGGGGTTGTGATCGCTGAATAGTGGGGAGCGTCCCCGTTCGGGCCCGCTCCCTTGGCACGTCATCCCCGCCTTCGCGGGGATGACGGTTTTGAGGCTGGTGGTACTTTTTACCTTATCACTGCCCCACCGACCTCAACATCACCGTCGTCACCTTCCCCTCCGTCCCGATCAGCTGATACAGCCGGTCATACTCGTCATCCCCGATCTCCGCCCCCGGCGTCCCGCCGAACAGCGTCACCAGCTCCCCCAGCGTATTCGAGTGCCCCACCACCAGCACCGGCCCCTGGAGCGTCTTCACTTTCTCCACCAGCGCCTTCGGCGCGCGCGGATCGTAGCTCTGCACCTCCAGCCCCAGCGACGAGGCCAGCGGCTTCGCGGTCTGCTGGGTGCGCGCATACGGCGTGCTGAAGATGGCCGTGATGCCGGCGCGCCCCAGGATGGTGGCGATATTGCGCGCCCGCGCCTGTCCCTGCGGCGTGAGCTCGGGGTCCTGGCCGACGGTGGCTTTTTCGCCGTGGCGCACCAGGTAGACCATGCTTGGCCCGGCCATCGCGGCACAGGGCGGGAAGACGGCCAAGGCCAGGACCAGTGGGCGCAGCAGGCGGGAAATCAGGTGCATCGCATTCCTCTCGGGCGAAAAAAAGCAGGGTAGCACGCCCGGGGCGCCCTTCGGCCATGCCGATTTCATAATTTTGTTAATGAGAATGATTCTCATTGCTTTTTGGAGGCGTTGTAAATATGATCTCCAGCGCGGAAGCGGCAGGGGCGCGGAAAGCGCGATCCCCGCTCTTTTCGCGGCTGTCGTGGCAATGGACGGGGAGAAGCACATGGAATCACACCAACAGGATCTCGATTGGCATGCCGTGTTCGTCGAATGCCTGCCGCAGCTGAGGCGTACCGCTTTCAAGGTGCTCGGCAATATGCATTGGGCGCAGGACGTGGTCCAGAACACCTACCTGAAGATGAGCGAGGCCGGGGCCATGGGCACGGTGCGGCAACCCGCGGCCTACCTGTCCCGGATGGTCCGTAACATGGCCATCGATACGTACCGCCGTGCGGCGCTGGAAGCCAGTCTCCTGGCCGACGAGGAACAGGGCGAAGCCGTTCCGTCCTGCGCCGGCACGCCGGAGTCGCTCATGGAGAGCCGGCAGGACCTGCGCATCGTGGCCGATACCCTGGCCGGCCTCCCCGAACGTACCCGTACCGCCTTCGAACTGCACCGGCTGGGCGGGCTGACCCAGCGCGAGGTCGGCAAACAGCTCGGCGTGTCCGTGACGCTCGTGAACTTCATGATACGGGACGCCTTGGCCCTGTGCGACAAGGCGTTGTGCAGGACAGGTAGCGAGCCGGCGTCCGGTGCATAGGCAGCAGTTCATGCTTTTTCAATGAATTGTTAAATTTCTACAAGCCCGCTTCGTCAATGTAAATGAGAAGCATTTAGATTTAGGCGGAGAGCGCCTTGATCGGATGCGGTCACTACCCATGACGAGAGGAGCTTGATGGAACTTTTGATACTGGCCCACGCGCCAACCCGTGGCCTGGAGGTGGGTTTCTTGCCGGCCGCGGCCGGACTGCAGCAGAAGGTGACGATCCTGACCGATTGTGTCGGCGAGCATATCGCGCGGGCCGGCGAGTCGCCCTTCTACGACCAGTGCGAACTGGCCGAATGCGACGTCTCGAACCCGCTGGCCGTGGCGCGCTTCGTCGCCGTGCATAACAAGCGTGTAGCCGGCGTGCTGGCGGCGGATGCGGCCTTGCACGCCTCGGCGGCGGTGTGCGCGGCCTATTTCGGACTGCCCGGCGCCGCATGGCGCAACGCCGTGCTGCACGACCAGCGGCTGCATGCCCATCGCCCATTCCAGGTCCGCCGGCGCATCGTGGATTGCGCCCAGCCTGCCGGCGAGCTCGCGCCGGACTGGTTCCCGGCCACCGTGCAGCCGCTGGAGGGCGGGGCGGCGAGCGGCGGCGCGATCGTGCGCAGTCCGGCCGAGCTCGAGCGCCGGCTGGCCGACCTGCAGTTCGGCTATGCGCTGCTGGAACAGTACCGCGACGACGAAGAGGTCTACGCGCTGGACGCCCTGGCCACCCCGCAAGGCTTCGCCATCCTGGGCGGAAGCCGCATCGCCTTCGACAGGGATGCGGTGCGCACCAAGCGCGTGCAGTCCTTCATGCCGCGTCCTCCGCGCTGCGAGGAACTCCTGTCCATGCTGCTGTCCCATGAGCTGGGCCATGGGCGCCACCATATCGAGTATGCGGTGTCGGGAGCCGGCCTGCGGATCCGCGAGATCCACAACGGCTTGCACGACGACGAGTCCGAGTTCGCCCTGGACGACCAGCTGGACGGCGAGCTGTTCGAGGAAGTGGTCAAGGCCAGCCTCGCCATGCCGGGCAGGCTCCTGCGCCTGCGCCAGGCCGACACGCCTCAGCCGGCGGCGCTGGGCGTGGCGGCATGAGCGCGGCACGCCTTTCCGCCGCGCGCGCGACGGCCGACCAGGCCGCGTGCCACGCGCTGCTCAATTGCCTGGTCAAGGAATTCGCGCTGCCGCTCGCGCTGGCCGACGAGGGCTGTCTCAGGCGGCCCCTCGGACTGCCTTTCCAGCTGTACCGCAGGCTGCAGTCGCCGGACGTCGTGCCTTTGCCGGTCCGGATGCCGGACGGCGTGCGCTTCGTGGTGCTGGCCGACCGCAAGGACAGCCTGGGCAGCCAGTCCTACCGCTCCGCCGTATTCGGCAAGCGTCCGGGCGAAGGCTGGCGCATGCTGACGCCGGCCTTGCTGGCGCGCTTCATGCTGGACAGCTGCGCTGCCATCACCAAGGAGCGCAATCCCGAGCTGCTGGAGCAGATCCTCGCCAGCCGCGACCTGAAGCGCGCCGTCACGGCGCACTTCGCGGGCCGGGCGCCGGCGCCGCTGGCCGATTACCTGCGCAGCGAGCAGTGCCTGTGGTACGGCCATCCGGCCCAGGTGGCGCCGAAGGCCAGGCTGTGGCCGGCCTCGCTGCCCCAGGAGGAGGTGTCGCCGGAATTCGGCGCCGCCCTGCGTCTGCACCTGTTCGACGTGCCCGCCGACGGGCTGTGGGTCGCGGCCAACGGCTTGTCGCGGCAACAGGCGCTGGACGCGTTCGCCGACCAGGATGGCGCCGCGGCCGGCCATGTCCGCATCAGCATGCATCCCATCCAGGCCGAACTGTTCCTTGCCGACCCGCGCGTCCAGGGTTTGCTGAAGGCGGGGCGCATCCGCGACCTCGGCCGCGGCGGCTTCCTGTCCCACCCGACGGCGTCGGTGCGCACCATGTACGTGAAAGAACACGGCTACTTCATCAAGGGGTCGCTGAACGTGCGCATCACGAACTGTGTGCGCAAGAACGCCTGGTACGAACTGGAAAGCGCCTTGCTGATCGACCGCCTGCTGGCGCGCCTGGTGCACGAACAGCCCGGCACCACCGGCGGCCTGGAGGTGGTGGCGGAACCGGCCGCGCTCAGCTGGTCGCCGGACGGCTGCTCCGAAGCGGACAGGATCTGGTTCCGCGAGCAGACCGGCGCCATCCTGCGCCGTAACTTCTGCCTGGACGAAGGGGAAGGGCAGTGCCTGCTGGCGGGCACCGTGTTCGGACGCGACCTGGCGCTGCGCTCGAACGTGCTGGTCTTCCTGGAGCATCACCTGGGCCGCGCGCCGTCCGAGCGCGACCTGCTGGAGTGGTTCGCCGCCTATGCGGCGCTGCTGCTGCGCCCGGTACTGGCCATGTTCTTCCACCATGGCGTCATCTTCGAGCCGCACCTGCAGAACACGGTGCTGGTGCACCGTCGCGGCCAGCCGCGCAAGCTGCTGCTGCGCGATTTCGAAGGCGTCAAGCTGAGCGCCGAGCACGGGATGCGCGAGGTGCCGCAGGAAACCCACGAGCGGGTGCGCCAGTCGATGGCGTATCCGCGTGCGCAGGGCTGGAAGCGGATCGCCTACTGCCTGTTCGTCAACAACCTGTCCGAAGCCGTGCTGGCGCTGACGCAAGGGCGGCCCGGGCTGGCGCCGGCCATGTGGCGGCAGGTGCGCCGGCAATTGCAGGACATCCGCGCCGAGCTCCAGGCGCCGGCGCCCGAGCTCGACGAGCTGCTGGCAGGCGCCGCGATTCCCTGCAAGGCCAATTTCCGCATCCGGCTGGCGGCGGCCGCCGACCGCTTCGCCGGCTATGTCGATCTGCGCGCTCCCTGGGAGACGCTGCAATGACCCAGGCTATCCACGCGGCCTTGCCCGCGGCGGTCGTCCGCCAGGCGCGGCACCTGGCAGCCGCCGGCGCCGATCCGGTCAGCGCCTTCCTCTACGACCTGCCCGCGCTGCGCCGCCACGTGCAGCGGCTCACGTCCTGCCTGCCGTCCGGCGTCGAGCTGTTCTACGCCATCAAGGCCAATAGCGAGGCGCCCCTCCTGGAGACGCTCGCGCCCTGGGTGGACGGCTTCGAGATCTCGTCCGGCGGCGAAATCGCGCGCGTGGCGCAGTGCAGCCGCCGCCTGCCCTTCGTCTTTTCCGGTCCCGGCAAGCTCGATGCGGACCTGGAACAGGCGCTGGAGCAGGGCGTGGAGCTGGTCCACGTCGAGAGCCTGGGCGAAATCCGCCGTCTCGGCGCGATCGCCGGCCGGATGGGACGGCGCCAGCCGGTGCTCATCCGGATCAACCCCGCGCTGCCGCCGCATCTCGCCACCCGGCTCTCGATGGCCGGTGGGCCGACGCCCTTCGGCATCGACGAGGAAGAGCTGGCCCAGGCCGTGGCCCTGGTCGAGCAGAGCCCGCACCTGGCGCTGCACGGTTTCCACATCCACGCCATGTCGCACCAGCTCGACGTCGAGCGGCATATCGAGCTGCTCGACTGGTACCTGGACAAATGGCCGTCCTGGCGCGCGCTGGCCGCCGATCCGCGTCTGGTGCGCTGCCTGAACGCGGGCGGCGGGATGGGCGTCGACTACCTGGGGCCGGCGCAGTTCGACTGGGAGCGCCTGTGCCGCCACCTGGCGGCGCGACTGGCGCGCCTGGAGCTCGACGCCGAGGCGCCGCGCATCCGGTTCGAGCCGGGCCGTTTGGTGAGCGCGTTCTGCGGCTACTACGTGATGCAGGTGCTGGACCTGAAACGCAGCCACGGCAAGCGCTTCGCCGTGTGCCGGGGCGGTACCCACCAGTTCCGCCTGCCGGCCGCCCAGGGCCACGACCATCCGGTGCTGCACCTGCCGGCACCCGGCAACACGGCCGCCCGCACCGAAGACGGGGAGGAGTGGAGCGTCGTCGGCCAGCTGTGCACACCCAAGGACGTGCTGACGCGCCGGGCCGTGCTGTCCGGCCTGGCGGTCGGCGACCTGCTGGTCCTGCCTATGGCCGGCGCCTACGGCTACAACATTTCGCACGCCGATTTCCTCTGCCATCCGCGCCCGCGCCAGGTTTTCCTCGAGCCGGAGGCATCCAACAACAACACCATGGAGTCCACCACATGCTGCACATCCTAGACACCGAACGCCGCGGAAACCGCCAGCTGCTCGACAGCCAGGCCGCGCGCGAATCGAACGCGCGCTCCTACCCGCGCCGCCTGCCGCTCGCCATCGCGCGCGCCGAAGGCATCCACGTGACCGACATGGACGGCAAGACCTATGTCGATTGCCTGGCCGGGGCCGGCACCCTGGCGCTGGGCCACAACCACCCCGTGGTGGTCGATGCGATCAAGGCGGCGCTCGACAGCAAGCTGCCCCTGCATACGCTGGATATCACGACGCCGGTGAAGGAAGCCTTCGTCGACGAGCTGTTCGCCAGCCTGCCGCCCGAATTCGCGAGCCAGGCGCGGGTGCATTTCTGCGCGCCGACCGGCGCCGACGGCGTCGAGGCGGCGGTGAAACTGGCCAAGATCGCGACCGGCCGCAGCGGCATCCTGTCCTTCCACGGCGGCTACCACGGCTCGACCCATGCGGCCATGAGCCTGTCCGGCAGCCTGCACCAGAAGATCGACATCCCCGGCCTGATGCCCGAAGTGCAGTTCCTGCCCTATCCCTACGCCTACCGCTGTCCCTTCGGCGCCGGCGGCGCGCGCTGCCAGCAGCTCAGCGCGCACTACATCCGCAGCCTGCTGGCCGACCCGGAAAGCGGCGTGCGCCCGCCCGCCGCCATGATCGTGGAAGTGGTGCAAGGCGAGGGCGGGGTCGTCGCCGCCCCGAACGAGTGGCTGCGCGAGATCCGCCGCATCACCGAGGAGCACGGCATCCTCCTGATCGTCGATGAGGTGCAGACCGGCTTCGGGCGCACCGGCAAGCTGTTCGCCTTCGAACACGCCGGCATCGTGCCGGACATCGTGGTGATGTCCAAGGCGATCGGCGGCAGCCTGCCGCTCTCGGTCCTGCTGTACCGCAAGCAGTTCGACGTGTGGAAACCGGGCGCCCACATCGGCACCTTCCGCGGCAACCAGCTGGCGATGGCGGCGGGGCTGGCGAGCCTGAAGCATCTCCGCAGCGAGAACCTGGCGCAGCATGCGGCGCAGCGCGGCGCCCAGCTGATGGAGCGCTTGTCCGCGCTGCACCGCGCGTTCCCGGCCATCGGCGACGTGCGCGGGCGCGGCTTGATGATCGGCGTGGAAATCGTCGACGGCCATGGCAGGAGCGACACGCTCGGCCAGCCGCTCGCCGATCCCGCCCTGGCCAGTGCGATCCAGCGCGCCTGCTTCCAGCGCGGCCTGATCCTGGAACTGGGCGGGCGACATTCCTCGGTGGTGCGCTTCCTGCCGCCGCTGATCGTCAGCGCGGCCCAGGTCGACGCCATTGCAGGCATGTTCGAGGACGCGGTGCGCGAGGTCACGGCCTCCGTCAGGGGCGGCGTGGCCGCATGAGCATCCCGCCGTCCCCGGCCCCACTGGCCCCGCCGGTCCGGCGCCGGCTGGTCGTCGCCACTGTGCTGCTGGGCACGCTCTCCGTGAGCCTGAACAACACGGCGCTGAACCCGGCCATTCCCGTGTTCATCGAGGTGTTCGGCATCGACGCCGTGGCGGCCGGCTGGGTGCTTACGGCCTTCATGATCAGCATGGGCATGACGATGCCGCTGACGGGCTACCTGGGCAAGCGCTTCGGCGCGAAGCGCGTGTACCTGGCCGGCCTGGCCTTGTTCCTCGGCGGCTCGCTGGCCGGCGCGCTGGCGCCCTCGATGGCCTGGGTGATCGCGGCGCGCTGCATCCAGGGCGTGGCCGGCGGATTGATGATCCCGCTGTCGCTGGCGCTGGTGTTCGAGGTCTATCCCAAGGAAGAGCGTGGCCGCGTCGGCGGCTGGTGGGGGATGGCGGTCATGCTGGCCCCGGCGGCCGGGCCGCTGGTGGGCGGCGTGCTGGTGGAGCTGAGCAGCTGGCATGCCCTGTTCGCGTTCAACATTCCCCTCGGCCTGGCCGGCTGGGCGATCGGCTGGCGCCACCTGCCCGCCGCGCCGGCCGCGTCGGCCTTCCTTGCGCCCGCCTTCGATTGGCGCGGCTTCGCGCTGGCGAGCCTGGGTGTGGGCATGCTGCTGGCGGCGCTGAGCCGCTTCAAGGGCGCGCAGGCGCTGGCCGATCCGCTCAATACCGGCCTGCTGCTGGGCGCCTGCGCCTGCCTGGCGCTGTTCGTGCGCGCCGAACTGCGCCATCCGGCGCCCCTGCTGAACCTGCGCATCTTCGCCGAGCCGGCCTACAGCCTGAGCGTGGCGGTGGTGGCGGTCCAGTCGGTGGGCATGTTCGGCGTGGTGGTCCTGCTGCCGCTCCTGATGCAGGACGTGCAGGGCCATGGCGCGCTCGCGACCGGCGCGGCGCTGTGCCTCACGGCCTTGTGCGCGGGCATGGTCTCGCCGCTGGGAGGCAGGCTGCTGGACCGGCATGGCCCGCGCGCCGTCGTCGCGGCCGGCCTGCTGTGCAGCGCGCTGGCGACCATGGCCTTCGGCCTGGCCGGGCCGGAAGCGCCGCTGTGGCTGATCCTGGCGCTGATGGCGGCGCGCGGGATCGGCATCGGACTGTCCTATATGCCGGTCAGCACCGCCGGCCTGAACGCGATTCCCGCGCCGCTGGTGACGGAAGGCGCGGCGATGAACAATATCCTGCGCCGCGTCGCGGCCTCGCTGGCGGTGGTGGCGGTCTCGATCTACTACGAGCTGCATCGCGCCGGCCTTATGGTGCAAGGACTCCCGCCCGCGGCCGCGAGCGGGTCCGCGCTCGAGCACCTGTTCATCGCCATCGGCGGCCTGCTCCTGCTGGCCGTGCCGCTGGCGCTGCTGTTCCCGAAGCCGGGCGGCGCCATGCCGCCGGCACATGCAATGACATCTCCTCAATGACATCTCACTAACGGTTCAGAAAGTACATCAATGCACATCATGGAAGCCAAGGAAATGACGGTTCCGACCAACGACGGCGGGACCGGTGAAGCATGGAGCGCGGCCCTGCGCTCGGCGCGCTACCGGCAGGTCGAGCAGCGCGTGGTGCGCCAGCTGCTGCAGGCGCTGATCTACGAAGGGGTGCTGGAATGCCAGTACGGGCGCGACGGGTTCCTGCTGGCCGGCCGCGGCGCCGAGGGCAAGACCGTGCATTACCGCTGCCCGGGGGAGATGAAGCTGAGCTTCGGCCTGGTCAAGCTGGAAGGCACGGTGCTGCGCAGCGCGCGCGGCGAGGACGCCAGGCCCGCCACCCTGGCCGACGTGTGCGCCGAGGTCCTGGGCCTGCTCCCGCCTTCCGAGCGGCTGTCCGCCTTCGTCGACGAACTGGAGCAGACCCTGGTCAAGGACCTGCAGGCGCACAGCCAGCAGCACGGTCCGCGGCCGCCCGCGGCCCTGCGCGGCTTCGACGAGCTGGAAGGCGACATCATGGACGCCCACCTCTACCACCCCAGCTACAAGTCGCGCATCGGCTTCTCGCTGGACGACAACCGCCGCTACGGGCCGGAATTCAAGCAGGCGCTCCAGCTGCAGTGGATCGCCGTGCACCGCGGCCGCGCCCGCGTCAATCACTCGGCGCACACCGGCTACGAGGAGATGATCCAGGATGAGCTGGGTGCAACGGAATACGGCCGCCTCGCCGCCATCCTCGCGCGGCAGGGCGGGGCCATCGGCGACTACCTGCTGATGCCGGTCCACCCCTGGCAGTGGCGGGAACGCGCCGCAACGGTCTTCCATGCCGAACTGGCCAACGGCGACATCGTCGCCCTCGGGCCCGGCCAGGACAGCTACCGCGCGCAGCAATCGATCCGCACCCTGGCCAACCTGAGCCACAAGGACAAGGCCTACGTCAAGCTCTCGCTGGGCATCACCAATACGTCCACCAGCCGGATCCTCGCCGCGCATACGGTGATGAACGGGCCGATCGTGACCGACTGGCTGCATGGCCTGGTGCGCCAGGACGCCTATGCGCAGGAGCTGGGCTTCGTCATCCTCGGCGAAGTGCTGGGCGTGAGCTTCGACTACGACACCCTGCCGGAGCCGCGCCAGGCGCGCGCCTACGGCAGCCTGGGCGCGATCTGGCGCGAGAGCCTGCATCGCCACCTGCGCGAGGGCGAGGCGGCCGTCCCCTTCAACGGCCTGTGCCACCTGGACCAGGACGGACGTCCGCTGATCGATCCCTGGATCGCGCGCCACGGCGTGCGCGCCTGGACCGAACGCCTGCTGCAGGTGGCGGTCGGCCCCATCATCCACATGCTGCTGGGGCATGGCATCGGCATGGAATCGCACGCGCAGAACATCGCGCTCCTCCACCAGGACGGCTGGCCCACGCGCATCGCCCTGAAGGACTTCCACGACGGCGTGCGCTTCTCGCCGGCCCACCTGGCGCAGCCGGAACTGGCGCCCAGGCTGGTCCCGGTGGCGGCCAGCCACGCGCGCATCAACCGCAATTCCTTCATCGTCACCGACGACCTGGACGCGGTGCGCGACTTCTCCTGCGACGCCTTCTTCTTCATCTGCATGGCCGAAACGGCGATCTTCCTGGCGCGCCACTACGCCCTGCCGGAGACCGAGTTCTGGGCCATGACCGCCCAGGTGATCCACGGCTACCAGCGGCGCCACCCGCAGCACGCCGAGCGCTTCCGCGCCTTCGACGTGTTCGCGCCCAGCTTCCAGGTGGAAGAGCTGACCAAGCGCCGCCTGCTGGGCGACGCCGAGCCGCGCTTCCGCCAGGCGCCGAATCCCCTGCACGCCTTCCGGGACGCGGCCTGATGCGGCCGAACCTGCTCAAGCGCAAGCTGGGCGGCGGCGACCAAGCCTTCGGCCTGTTCTGCTCGATCCCCACGCCCGCATCGGTCGAACTGGCCGCCATGGCGGGCTTCGACTTCGTGATCGTCGACACCGAGCACACCCTGATCAATCCGGAGACGCTGGAGAACATGCTCCGGACCGCCGAAGCGCTCGGGATCACGCCGCTGGTGCGCATCGGGGACGGCAGCGGCGCCGATCCCAAGGAAATCCTGCGCGCCCTGGACGGCGGCGCGCAAGGCATCGTCGCGCCCTGCGTGGAAAGCGCGGACGCCATGCGCCGCATCGTCGCCGCCTGCAAATACCATCCACAGGGCATGCGCAGCCTGAACGCGGGGCGTCCGGGCGCCTTCGGCCGGGACCGGCTGGCCGACTACGTGCTGCGGGCCAACGAGGAAATCATGGTGGTGCCGATGATCGAGAGCCTGGCCGGCGTGCGCAACATCGAGGCCATCCTCGCGGTGCCCGGCGTCGACCTGGTGCTGGAAGGCGCCGCCGACCTCTCGCAGTCCTGCGGCCAGCCCTGGCAGATCGGCGCCGATGCGGTGCAGGACGCGCTGCGGCAAGTCCACCAGGCCTGCACAAGGGCCGGCATCCCCTACTGCGCCATCCCGCGCGCCGCCGGCGACTACGCGCGCTGGCGCGCCGGCGGCGTCACTGCCTTTGTGCTCGGCGACGAGCGCGGCATCGCCTTCCGCGCCCTGCGCGCGGCCCTCCACTCCATGACGCTCGATAAAGGAATCAACACGTGACCAACGAACAACGCTGCCAGGCGCAATCCGCGCGCCTGGTGCTGCAGGACCTGATCGACTGCCTGCTGGCCGAAGGCTTCTTCGGCGCCGCCGATACCAGACTGCTCGCGCCGGAGGAATGGCGCGGCCTGTGCGCGGCCCATCCCGGCCTGGCCGGACGCTTTCCCACACTTCCAGAAGGCGCGCTGATGTGGCAATGGACCCTCGCGCAAGCACCGCTGCACTGCGTGCTGGCGCCCGTGGTGCGCGGCATCGGCCAGCCCCTGCGCTGTGTTCCCGGAACGGCTGCCCTGGGCTACGAGGCCGGACAGGCCGCGGCGCTCGACCCGGCCGGCTTGATGCGGCTGTTGGTGTCCCACGCGCCGGACCCGCTCATCGCGCAGAACCCGCAGGGGGCCGCCATGTTCGCCGACTGGGTGGACGAAGCGGTGCGGCAAGGCGCATGGTCGCTGGAGCACCGGATCGATACGTCTAGCCTGCTCGAACGCCCGGCCGCCGCCTGTTTCCAGATCCTGGAACAGTGCGCCTCCCTGCGCGACCGGCCCTTCCATCCGGTGGCCAAGCCCAAGAAGGGCTTCTCGCGCGAGGACTACTTCGCCTACATGGCGGAATTCGGCAATGAGGTGCCGCTGCGCTGGGTGGCCGTCGACCGCGGCGCCATCGCGGCCGGCGAGGGCGTGGAGGGGCAAGCCGATCCGGGACCGGAACAGTTCCTGCTGGACGAGGCCCAGCGCGGCGCCCTGCGGCAGGAAATGCGCCGCCGCGGCCTCCTCGAGAGCCATGTCGCGCTGCCGGTGCATCCCTGGCAGCTGCGCCACACCCTCCCCGTCATGCTGGGGCCGGACCTGCGCGACGGCGTGTGCGTCGCGCTCGACCTCGAGCATGGCGGCTTCCTGCCGACGTCGTCGGTGCGCTCGCTGGCGCCCACCAGCGGCAGCCCGCATTACCTGAAGCTGCCGCTCGGGATCTATTCGCTCGGCGCCTCGCGCTACCTGCCCGCGATCAAGATGATCAATGGCCAGCGCAGCGAGCGCCTGCTGCGCCAGGCCATGGCCAGGGACAGCGTGCTGGCCGAACGCGTGTTCCTGTGCGACGAGACCAAGTGGTGGGCCTATCTGCCGGCGCATGCCGACCTGTTCGACGAGGGGCCGCGCCACCTGTCGGCCATGGTGCGCAGTTACCCGTCCGAGCTGGTCGACGATCCGGCATGCCGCCTGGTGCCGATGGCGGCGCTCGGGGTGGCGCCGGCGCCGGGCCAGACCCATTTCTTCGACGCGTGGCTGCGCTTCCGGGGCATGGCGTCCGAGGGCGCACAGGTCCTGATCCTGTTCCGCGAAGTGTGCGAGCGTTTCTTCGACATCAATCTGCGCATGTTCCGGCTCGGCATGCTGGCCGAGGTGCATGGCCAGAACGCGGTGCTGGTCTGGCGTGCGGGACGGGTAGAAGGCCTGCTGCTGCGCGACCACGACTCCTTGCGCATCCACGTGCCCTGGCTGGAGCGCCATGGCATGGCCGATCCCGCGTATCGCCTCAAGCCGGGGCATGCGAATACCCTGTACCACGACACCCCCGGGGAGCTGCTGTTCTACCTGCAGACGCTGGCGATCCAGGTCAACCTGCGCGCCATCGCCGAGGTCCTGGCCCAGCGCTATGGCATCGCCGAAGCGGACTTGTGGGCGGTGCTGCGCAAGGAGCTGGACCTGGCCGTCGACCGCGTCGACTTCCCCGCCGAGGCCAGGGCGATGCTGCGCGAGCGACTGTTCGAGGCGCCGCAGTGGCCGCTCAAGCTGCTGGTGCGGCCGATGATCGAGCGCGCCGCCGGCCCCGGCAGCATGCCCTTCGGTAAGAGCGTCACCGCCAATCCCTTCCATGCGGCCTCGGCCCGGCAAGACCATGTTCACCATCCAGCCGCGGGTTGAGGGCGCCGGGCCGGCCCTGCGGGCGTTGTTCGCGGAGGTCGACGCCTCCACCATCGGCCACCTGCTCGACGATGGCCATGTGGACGGCGTGCAGCCGCTGGTCCGGCCGATCCGCCTGCTGGGCAATGCCGTCACGGTGCGGCTCCCGGTTGCCGACGGCGGCGCGATCCGCCAGGCCCTGCTGCTCGCCCGGGCGGGCGATGTGCTGGTGATCGAGATGGCCGAAGGCGACCGGCACCGCGCCTGCTGGGGCGAGTTGCGCACCCTGGCCGCGCTGAAGAAGGACCTGGCCGGCGTGGTGATCGCGGGCTGCGTCACGGACGTGCGGGCGGTCGGCGCGCTGGGCTTTCCCGTGTTTTCGCGCGGCGCCAGCGCGCTTACCACCCGCAGCCTGGACCGGGGCGGGGCGGTGAACGTCCCGGTACGGGTCGGCGCGGTGCGCGTGCAGCCGGGCGACCTGGTCGTCGGCGACGACGATGGCCTGTTCATCCTCGACCCCGCGCAGGCGCGGGAAATTGGCGCGCGTGCCCAGGCCAAGCAGCGCCAGGACGCCGAACGGCGCGCCCAGCTGTGTTGACAAGCTTGCACATGTCAATAATAATGATAATCATTATCAATTAGACGGAGGTGCGTAGTGCAATCGTGTTGGCCTGTGCCGTTCAACTATCGTCCGCTCGCGGCGGCCATCCTGCTGGGATTCGCTTGCCCGTCCCAGGCCCAGGACCAACAGGCCGGCATGGAAACCGTCGTCGTCTCGGCATTGCGGTCGAATGTCGCGGAAGACAAGACGGCGCAGACGGTCGTGGTCATCAGAAAGGAAGCCATCGAAGGCCAACTGGCCATCACCGGCAATTCCTCCGAGGTGCTGAGCAACATCCTCCCTTCCTACACGCCCAGCCGCGGCAAGATGAACGGCTCCGGCGAGACCCTGCGCGGGCGCGCTCCCCTGATCCTGATCGACGGCGTGCCGCAATCGAACCCGGTGCGGCCGACCGGCCGCGAAGCGCACACGATCGACTACGCGATGGTGGAGCGCATCGAAATCATCCAGGGCCCGAACGCCATCAACGGCCTGGGCGCGACCGGCGGCACGATCAACATCGTCACACGGCGTCCCGAGAAGGGCGCGCTCAAGCAGCACGCCGAGCTGCAGGTGACGGCGCCCACCACGGATGTCGAGGGCGAGACCCTGAACTACAAGGCCAGCTACCGCCTGAGCGGCCGCATGGACAAGCTGGACTATTTGTTCGCCTTGAGCGCCGAGGACCAGGGCCTGCACCTTGACGGCGCGGGCCGCGGCATCGGCGTGGACGTCACCCAGGGCGACCTGATGGATTCGCGCAGCCACGACGTGCTGGCCAAGATCGGCTATCGACCGGACGGCCTGCAGAAGCTGCAGTTCAGCGTCAACCGCTACCGCATCAAGTCCAAGGGCAGCTACCTCGGCGTGCCGGGCAAGCGCCAGCTCGGCATCCCGTCGACCTCGATCGAGGGAACGCCGCCGGGCACGCCGGCCCACAACGATGTGTGGACTTCCAGCGCCAGCTATGCCCACGCCGACCTGGCGGGCATGGAATTGTCCGCCATGGTCTTCAACCAGGAGTTCGAGGGCCTGTTCGGCGCCGACAACTCGGCCACCTTCCAGGACGTGACGATCGCGCCCAGGGGCGAGCTGTACGACCAGTCGCGCGCTGTGGCCTCGAAGTATGGCAGCAAGCTCGGCCTGACCAAATCCGGGATGCTGGACGGGCGCCTGAAGCTGAGCGCCGGCGTCGATACCCTGGTCGACAAGGGCAAGCAGGACCTGTACGGGACCGGGCGCACCTTCGTGCCGGAATCGACCTACCGCAACCTGTCGCTGTTTACGCAGGGCGAGTACAAGCTGTTCGAGGCATTGACCGTGCACGCCGGCGCGCGCCGCGAGAAAGCCGACCTGAAGGTCGATACCTACCGCACCTTGGCCGCCTACCGCAACACGCTGGTGGAGGGCGGCAAGATCACGTTCGACGAGACGCTGCTCAACGCCGGCCTGGTCGCCACGCCCGTGCGGGACGTGACGCTCTACGCCAGCTATTCCGAAGGCTTCGGGCTGCCCGACATCGGCCGCACCCTGCGTTCGATCAATACCCCGGGACAGAGCATCACCAGCCTGGGCGCCCTGGCGCCCATCCTGACCGAAGGCGTGGAAGCCGGCGTACGCGTGCGCAAGGGCGACTGGAACCTGGACGCGGCCTGGTACCGCTCGGATTCGGACCTCGGCACCCGCGTGGTGTCGGTCAACGGGGTCTTCATGATGGCGCGCGAAAAGACCCGCCTGGAAGGAGTGGACGCCAGCGCCGGCTACCGCTTCGCCAAGGGGCAGCGCGCCAGCCTGGCCTATGCCTACACCAGGGGCCGCTACGACAGCGACGCCAACGGCAGCCTGGACGCGCGGCTCGACGGGCTGAACGTGGCGCCGAACCGCCTGATCGCGCGCTGGAACGCCGACTGGAGCGACAAGCTGTCCACCATGGTGCAGGTCCAGCACGCGTTCAAGCAGCGCTTCGACGATCCGGCCAAGGCCTTCAGCGGCTACAGCCTGGCCGACGCCTCCCTCAGCTACAAGCTGGGCAAAGGGCAGCTGCGCCTGGGCGTCGCCAACCTGTTCGACAAGGACTACATCACCTACTACTCGCAAAGCGCGCTGGTCGAGCCGGCGCGCTACTTCGCCGGCCGCGGGCGCACGCTGACCCTGGGCTACGGCCTGGACCTCTGACCCGGGCCGCCATGCAGCCCACGCCGCCAAACTTTCGCCTGCTGCGCCTGCTCGCCGCCATCCCGGGCGGCTACCTGCTGTCGGCGCTGGCGGTGAGCGGCATCGGCGCCGGCCTGGCCTGGTCCGGCATGGCGCGCGCCGAAGCGGTGGCGCTGGGCGGCATGCTGGGCCTCGTGCTCTACCCGGCGCTGCTGCTGTGGGGCCTGCGCAAGTCGCTGGCCTGGCTGCACACCTGGGCGGGCGTGGTGCTTGGCGGCGTGCTGTTCGCCGTGTTCTGGACCGGCAGCCTGATCGTGTTCGACCGCGAAATCGACCGCTGGATGATGCCCGACACGCGCCTGCCGCCCGCGCCGCGGGAGCTCTCGCTCGACCGCATCGCGCAGGCGGTCGCGCCGGCGCTGCCGGCCGGGGCAAGCCAGTGGCGGGTCGACCTGGCGACCGAGCGCGCGCCGCTGCTGCGCTTCAGCTACAAGGCCGGCGCAGGGGAGGATGCACAGGAGGGCGTCCGCCGGCTCGATCCCGCGCGCCTGGCCTTCCTGCCCGAGCCGGGGACCGAGGGCGCCAGCGGCTTCCTGTTTCCCTTCCACTACGGCCTGCACCTGAAATGGATGGACCTGGGCAAATGGCTGGTCGGCGCGGCCGGCATGGCGATGCTGGTGCTGCTGGTCTCCGGCGTGATCATCCACCGGAAGCTGTTCGTCCAGTTCTTCACCTTCCGTCCGCACAAATCCCTGCAGCGCAGCAGCCTGGACCTGCATAACCTGACCGGCGTGCTGGCCCTGCCTTTCCACTTCGTGATCACGCTCTCGGGGCTGGTCATCTTTTTCTCGATGTATTTTCCGCAGGCGCAGCGCGGCGCCTATGAAGGCGCGAAGGCCAAGCAGGCCTTCACCGCCGAAGCCTACGGCAAGTTCGCGCGGCCCAAGGCCGGCGTCCCGGGAACCATGGCGTCGCTCGACGCGATGGCCGCGCAGGCGGAGCAGCAATGGCAGGGCGGCCAGCCCTATTTCGTACGGGTCTGGCATCCGGGCGACGCCAACAGCTATGTCGAGCTGCGGCGCTCCTATGCAAAGGACATCACGATGAACCTCGACCAGATCTATTTCGATGCCGCGAGCGGCGCGGTCCTGAAACGCTTCGAAGCCGGGCCCGTGATGACGCTCCAGCGTGCCGTTTCGGGCCTGCATTTCATCCAGTTCGAGCACTGGCCCTTGCGCTGGCTGTATTTCCTTGCAGGCTTGAGCGGCTGCGTGCTGATCGGCACCGGTTTCCTGTTCTGGCTCGAAGCCCGGCGCGCGCGCCATGCCAAGCATGGATTGGCGGGTGTGCGCCTGGTGGAAGCACTGGCCGCCGGCAGCATCACGGGGCTGATCGTGGCCACGCTGGCCTGGCTTGCCGCCAACCGGCTGCTGCCGCCGGACGCCAGCCTGGCGGGGGTCACACGCGCCGCGCTGGAGCTATGGATCTTCTTCCTGGTGTGGCTGGCCTGCTTCGTGCACGCCTGGGGGCGGCGCCGCGCCGCATGGCGCGAACAGGCATGGGCGATCTGCGCGCTCGCGATCGCCTGCGTGGCGCTCAATGCCCTTTCCACCGGCGACCATCCTGTGCGCGCGGCGGCCAGGGGCATGTGGGCGGTGGCGGGCATCGACATGATGCTGCTGGCGGCCGCCGCGCTGGCGGCTTTCGCCGGCGTCCGCATGCGCGGCGGGCCGGCATCGGCGCCGGCCCGGCCAGGCCGGAGCGGCAAGGCGGCGGAGGCGGTGCCATGATGGATGTTTCGCTGCTGCTGCTTGCCGCACTGGCCGGCTACGCCGGCTTCGCCTGCCTGGCCCTGGCGATGCCGGACTACTGGCACAGGGTGGGAGGGAGCGAGGACCACCCGGCGGGGGGCGCGCGCCGCTTGCGGCTGGCGGGCGCGGCCCTGCTGGGCGCGGCTTCGCTGGCCTGCGTATGGCGCGACGGCCCGGGTTTCGGCCTGCTGCTGTGGGGGCTGATGATGCCGGCGAGCGCGCTCGCCGTCGCGTTCACCCTGACCTGGCGGCCGCACTGGCTGGGTGCTGTCATCCGCAGCAGGGGCGGGAGCAAGGGCGCGTCCGTGGTGGTGGAGCGCGTTCTCGCGGGCGAATAAGCCGCCCGGCCGGACGAAGTCCGGCGCGAGCTTGCCGGATTACAGCTGGGTCAGCGAGATCGTATTCGGAGCCGGCGTCGAGCACGGCTCCTCGTCGAAGGCGATGTCGCCGTTCGGATTGGCGACGCCGTCCACCTTCAGGTCGGCGAAGCCGAACAGGTCGCGGTCCTGCAGGTGCGAGGGCACCACGGTGCTGAGCGACGAGAACACATTGTCCACGCGGCCCGGGTGCTTCTTTTCCCAGTCGCGCAGCATGGCCTTGATCTGCTTGCGCTGCAGGTTTTCCTGCGAGCCGCACAGGTCGCACGGAATGATCGGGAAGCCCTTCACCGCGGCGTAGCGCTCGGTGTCTTCTTCCTTCACGTAGGCCAGCGGGCGGATCACCATGTGCTTGCCGTCGTCCGAGACCAGCTTGGCCGGCATGCCTTTCAGCTTGCCGCCGAAGAACATATTCAGGAAGAAGGTCTCGAGGATGTCGTCGCGGTGGTGGCCCAGGGCGATCTTGTTGCAGCCCAGCTCGTCCGCCACGCGGTAGAGGATGCCGCGCCGCAGGCGCGAGCACAGCGAGCAGGTGGTCTTGCCTTCCGGGATCAGGCGCTTGACGATGCTGTAGGTGTCCTGGTTCTCGATGTGGTAAGGCACGCCGAGCTTGTCCAGGTAGGCCGGCAGCACCTCGGCCGGGAAGTTCGGCTGCTTCTGGTCGAGGTTGACCGCCACGATGTCGAAGTGGATCGGCGCGCGCTCGCGCAGGGTCATCAGGATGTCGAGCAGGGCATAGCTGTCCTTGCCGCCCGACAGGCAGACCATCACCTTGTCGCCGTCTTCGATCATGTTGAAGTCGCCGATCGCCTGGCCCACCAGGCGGCACAGGCGCTTGTGCAGCTTGTTGTTCTCGTAGGCGAGCTTTTCCGCCTTCTTCGTATCGACCGCCAGCTGGTCGAGATCCGCTTCGCTCATGCCTCTTCCTTCACTTGGAACACTTCGACGCCCACGCCTTCGCAGTCGGGGTAGACGTCGGGCTTCATGGTCGACACCCGGGCCGCGCGCACGCGCGGGTGGGTCAGCATCGCCTTGACCACGTCGTCGCACAGGGTTTCCTGCAGGTGGATATGGCCCTTGGACACGCGCTTCGCGATCGTCTCGCGCATGAAATCGTAGTCGACCACTTCCGACAGCTGGTCGGCCTTCGGGGTCGATTGCTCGAGCGGGATGAACAGGTCGACGTTGATCAGGACACGCTGTTCCGCCTTCTTCTCGAAGTCGTGGACGCCGATGTTGATCATCACTTCGTAGTTGCGCAGGAACAGCCGGCGGCAATCGCGCAAGCTCGGGTGGGACAGGGCGGACAACATGGTTAGCCTTATTGATTAAATAGAATGATGTGCTTCGGTCAGGAACATCACGTCGCGGCCCAGCGGCACCAGGTGCTGGCCGCCGTCCACCAGCAGCGTGGTGCCGGTCAGCGCACGCGCGGCGGCGGCGTAGACGACGGCGTCGGCGATGTCCTGCGGGGTGGAGGAACGCCCCAGCGGCGTCGCCTGGTGGGCGCGCGCGAAGCCTTCCTCGCTCTGTTCGCCCGACACCATCGTGATGCCGGGCGCCACGCCGACCACGCGCAGCTTCGGCGCCAGCGCCTGGGCCAGCATCGTGGTGGCGCTGTGCAGCGCTGCCTTCGACAGCGTGTACGACAGAAAATCCGGGTTGAGATTGTACAGTTTCTGGTCCAGCAAGTTGATCACCACCGATTGCCGTCCTTCCGGCGTGGCCGCGTGCAGCGCCTGCGCCAGCAGCAGCGGCGCAGTGACGTTGGCCTGCATGTGGGTGGCCAGCAGGGTGGGGGAGAATTCGGTGGCGCTGTCGTATTGGAACAACGAAGCGTTGTTCACAATGCAAGACAGCGGACCGAGTTCGGTGGCCGCGCGTCCGGGCAAGGCGCGCACGGCGTCCTCGGCGGCGAGGTCGCATTGCAGCGCCACGGCGCGCCGGCCGAGGGCGCGGATGGCGTCGACGGTGGCCAGCGCATCCGGTTCGGAATGGCGGTAGTGCACGGCCACGTCCCAGCCGGCATGGGCCAGGCCGAGCGCAATGGCGCGTCCCAGGCGGCGCGCGCCGCCGGTCACGAGCGCGACCCTGGGCAGGGCGGGCGAAGCGGTTTCCGTCATCTTGGTGTCGTCTAAATTGTTGATACGGGCCGATCTCGCTACAATGCCGGCATGTCCCTGCCAGCACCCGACCACGACGCCCTTGCCGCGTCCCATTCCCTGCAACAGCTCATCGCCGACGAGATCGAAGGGCGGGGCGGAGCGATTCCGTTTTCGCGTTTCATGGAGCTGGCGCTGTACGCACCCCGGCTCGGCTACTACAGCGGCGGCGCCTCGAAGCTCGGCGCGGAAGGCGATTTCACCACCGCGCCCGAGATCTCGCCGCTGTTCGGCGCGGCGCTCGCGCGCGTGGCCGCCGCTATTATCGCCCAAAGCGCGCCCGACATCATCGAGTTCGGCGCCGGCACCGGCAAGCTGGCGCGCGACGTGCTCGCCGCGCTGGCGGCCCAGGGCGTGGCGGTCGGCTCGTATACCATCATCGAACTCTCGGGCGAGCTGCGCGCGCGCCAGCAGGAAGCCCTGAAGGACCTGCCCCAGGTGCGCTGGCTGGACGCCATGCCCGAGCGCTTCTCGGGCGTGGTGCTGGCCAACGAAGTGCTCGACGCCATGCCGGTCGAGCTGGTGCTGAACACGGCCGCCGGCTGGCGGCGCCAGATGGTCACCATCGAGAACGGCGCCTTCGCCTTCGTGCAGCAGCCCCTGGACGCGGAACTGGAAGCCCAGCTGGCGCGCCAGGTGCCCGAGCACGACGCGCGTCCGGAAGGCTATTTGACCGAACTGCATCCGGTGAGCGCCGGCTTCATGCGCTCGCTGGCCGCCATGTTCGAGGGTGGAAAGGGAGCGGCCATCCTGCTGGACTACGGCTTCCCGGCCCACGAGTACTACCTCGACCAGCGCATGGGCGGCACCCTGATGTGCCACTACCGCCATCACTCCCATCCCGATCCCTTCTATTTGCCGGGCCTGCAGGACATCACGGCCCACGTCGATTTCACGGCGATGGCGCTGGCCTCCCAGGAGGCCGGCCTGCCGGTGCTGGCCTATATGAACCAGGCCTCCTTCCTGCTGGGCGCGGGCATCGGCGAGCTGCTGATGGAGCACGATCCCGAAGACGCGCTGCGCTTCCTGCCCCAGGCCAAGGCGGTGCAGAAGCTGGTCTCGCCGGCCGAGATGGGCGAGCTGTTCAAGGTGCTGGTGGTGGGCCGCGACGTGGACCTGCCGGACGCCATCGCGGCGGCCGACCGCAGCCACCGGCTGTAGACCCGGTAATAACTTGCACAGCGGATACAAATCCGGCTAAGCTGTACGGTGGGGCAGCAGCCGGATCGGCTATCATTCGCTGAACACGCACACCACACACCATGGCCAAGATCCACACCCACTATGACAACCTGAAGGTTGCGCGCGGCGCGCCGCAGGAAGTCATTCGTGCGGCGTACAAGGCCCTCAGCCAGAAATACCATCCCGACAAGAATCCGGGCGACGAAAAGGCCGCCCGCATCATGGCGATCGTCAACACCGCCTATAACACCCTGTCCGACCCGGTGCGCCGCAAGGAGCACGACGACTGGATCGCGTCCGAGGAATGGGAAGTCGAGTGGGTGGAAAGCTCGAACGCCGAAGAAGGGCGAGGCCGCCCCGAAAGCTGGGAAGCGCGTCCGCCCGAGGGCCCGCGCCGCGCGCGCCTGCTGCGCGATCCGCGCTGGTGGCTGGGCTTGACCACGTGCTTCGTGGCCGGCGCCGCCTGCGCGGTGCTGCTGGCCCAGCAGCCCAGCATGCTGCCCAGCGCCCTGGCCTGGCCCGGCAAGCCGGGGCCGGCCGCCGGTCCCTCCGACACGGCGGCCGCCAGCCCGGTGCCCCAGGACGAACTGGGCAACGACACCAGCATCGAAGGCTGGGCGCGCCGCTACAGCGGCGAGGCAGGCAAGGAGCCGCCGCCCGAGGTCAAGGCGCTCGCCGTCACCCAGCTGATCGTGCCCCAGCGCGCGCCGGACTGCGGCACCGACCTGCAGACCCTGCACGCCCCCACCGGCGACCCCTGGCCCGAGGACTCCGGCTACCTGGCCGGCTACCCGGTCGGCAACAACGGCAGCGAGATGCAGGTGGTGGTCGACAACAGCGCCAATACCTCGCCCGTGTTCGTCAAGGTCTACGACCTGGACCGCCGCTCGAACGTGCGCCACGCTTTCGTCCAGGCGCGCGAAAGCTTCCTGATCGACAAGCTCGCGGCCGGCAAGTATGAAGTCCGCTACCAGAACATCCTCATCGGCGCCCCCCCGGGCGAGTGCGTCAACGGCCGCCGCCTGCCGCTGCGCCAGGCCGCCGCCATCACCCCGGAAGGCTGAACCGCCGGCCCGGCTGTCGCATTTTGTCCGCACCCCGGCCGCGGCGGTGTTGCCGTATTTACCCGATTTAGTTATTTTGTTCCCCTGCCGTAATATACTGGGCCGATGCCGTGCGCCCATGAGCCCGGCCGGCACGCCCAACGCAGGCTGAAACGGAACCCATGAACGAACTTGAAGGCCTCACCGCCCTGATCATCGAGCCACATGCCGGGATGCGCGCCAACATCCACAGCATGCTCAACCTGTGTGGACTGACCCGGATCGAGCACGCCAGCAGCTCGAACCAGGCCGTCAAGCACCTGGGTTTGCGCGCGTTCGACCTGATCCTGTGCGAGTACGACCTCGAGGGCGGCCAGGACGGCCAGCAGCTGCTGGAAGACCTGCGCCATCACAAGCTGATGCCCCTGTCGACCATGTTCTTCATGGTCACGGCCGAAGGCAACCAGAGCAAGGTGGTCAGCGCCGCCGAGCTGGCGCCGACCGACTACGTGCTCAAGCCCTTTACCGCCGACCGCCTGCTGGAGCGCATCGCGCGCGCGCTCGACCGCCGCAACGCCTTCCTGCCGGTCTATGCCCTGATGGACGCCGGCGACCAGCGCGAGGCGATCGCCGCCTGCATCGAGGCCCAGGCCCAATACCCGCGCTACGCGATCGACTTCCTGCGCCTGCGCGCCGAACTGCACATGTTCCTGGGCGAAGCCGACCAGGCCGAGCCGATCTACCGCCAGCTGGCCGACGCCAAGGCCATCGCCTGGGCGCGCCTGGGCCTGGCCAAGACCCTGTTCGTGCGCAAGCGCTTCGAGGAAGCGCGCGAGATCCTGGAAGACCTGGTGTCCTCCAACCGCACCTTCGTCGACGCCGCCGACTGGCTGGCGCGCACCCACGCGGCGGTGGGCGACCTGGCGAAGTCGCAAGCGGTGCTGAGCGAGGCGGTGGCGGTGTCGCCGCACGCGGTGCGGCGCCTGCGCACCCTGGCCGAGACCGCGTTCGAGGCGGGCGACGCCGAGGCCGCCGAAAAGGCCTTCAAGAAGGTGGTCGACAAGGCCAAGTATTCCGAATTCCGCGATCCCGAAGACCATGTCAAGCTGGTGCGCGCCCTGGTCGTCAAGGGCGACCCGGTGGCCGCCGCCTCGGTGATCCGCGACCTCGACCGCTCGATGGGCGGGCGTCCGAACACCGCCCTGTGCAGCGCGATCTCCTCGGCCCTGCTGCATGAGTACACCGGCAACGAGACCCGCCTGAACGACGCCCTCGCCACCGCGCTGACGGCCTGCAAGGAGGCGCCCACGCTGTCGCCCGACCTCAAGCTGGAGCTGGCGCGCACCTGCCTGCAGAACAACATGGAGGACGGCGCCTCGGACATCGTGCGCGACGTGATGCGCAATGCCTCGAGCGACGCCGTGATGACGCGCGCCATGGGTGTGATGGAGCAGGCGGGCTTCCCCGAGCTGGCGCGCACCCTGGCCCAGGAAAGCCGCCAGCACGTGGTCGACCTGGTCGCCGGCGGCGCCGCGCGCGCCAGGAGCGGCGACTACAAGGGCGCCGTCACCCTGATGCTGGAAGCGGCGGTCAAGCTGCCGCAGAACCCCTCCGTGGCCTTCAATGCCGCGCTGGCGGTGCTGCGCTGCCTGGAGCACGAGGGCTGGGAAGAGCGGCTCGGCCAGCAGGTGCCGGCCCTGATCGGCAAGATCCGCCAGCTCGACCCGGCCAACGCCAAGCTGGGCGCCCTGGCGGCCCTGCACCAGCAGGTGCTCAAGAAGTACAACAAGGCCGCGTCCCGCCCGGCCGCCGGCCGTCCGGCCGCCGTGCCGGCCGCGCTGGGCGTGCCTGTGCTGGGCTCGGCGCAGAAAGCGCAGTAAGCCGCCATGACCACCCGTCCACCCGAAGGCGTCACCCGCCGCGTGCGCGCAGCCCTGATGCACAAGGTCTGCGGCGACGAGGAGATGTTCGCCCTCGGGGCCTCGGTCGCGCGCGTGGTCGAGATGGCGTCCAGCGACGACCAGGGCACCCATGACCTGGCCTATTACGTGGTCTCGGACATGGCGCTCACCCAGCGCATCCTGCGCCTGTCCAATACCGTCCAGTACCGCACCGCGTCCGGGACCCCGGTGACGACGATCTCGCGCGCGATTTCGCTGCTCGGTTTCGACAACGTCAAGGCCACCGCGCTGGCCATGCTGCTGGTCGACGCCCTCGACAGCGGCGAGCATGCCGGCAGCGTGCGGGTGGAGCTGGAAGCCGCCCTGTGCGCCAGCCTGGTGGGGCGCGAAATGGCGCGCCACAGCTTCTACCAGGGCGCCGAGGAAGCGGCGATCTGCGCATTGTTCAAGAACCTGGGCCCGCTGCTGGTGGCCTGCCACGAGCACGACCGCTACCGCGAGATCGCGGCCCTCACCGCGGGCGGCAAGCACACCGCCGGCCAGGCCTCGCAGCTGATCCTGGGCTGCAGCTACGACGCCTTGTCCGAGGCCGTGCTGGCGGAATGGAAGATCCCGGACGTGATCGTGCGCGCCCAGGCGGCGCTGCCGCCGACCGCGGTGCGGGTGGCGGCCAACCGCGGCGAGTGGATGCGCCAGGTGGCCGCCTTCGGCCTCGACATGGCGCGCCTGATGGCGCGCAGCCACGAGCCGGCCGACACGCTCGAGGCGCATACGCTGCTGCTGCGCTATGGGCAGGCGCTGGACCTGGACAAGGCGCGCATGGACGCCATGTTCTCCGCGGTGCAAGAAGGCATGAACGCCCTGCTGCAGAGCATGAACATGGAGCCCGCGCCCAAGACCGAGCCGGAGGCCGCGAGCGGGCTGCCGAATGTCCTGCTGCTGGCCACGCTGGACGCGGGCGAGGAAGACCAGGATGGCGTGCACCCGAGCGGCAAGCCGAAGAACGCGCGCGAGCTGCTGCTGGCGGGCGTGCAGGACGTGACCCAGCTGCGCGCCTCGGGCGAGGGCAAGGTCAACGACGTGATCCTCGCCGTGCTCGAGACCCTGTACGGGGCGCTGGGCTTCCGCTTCGCCTGCGTCTGCCTGAAGGATGCGCGCGCGGGCCAGTACCGGGCCCGCGTGTCCCTGGGCGAGGAGGGCGCCCGCCTGCAGGCCGGCTTCGCCTTCCCCGCGGCGGCCGGGCGCGACCTGTTCCACCTGGCGATGGAGAACGACGCCGACCTGATGATCTCGGACGCGGGCAGCCCCAAGATCCGCGACCTGCTGCCGGCCTGGCACAAGGAGCTGCTGCCGGACGCCAAGAGCTTCATCGTGCTGCCGCTGGTGGTGGGCAAGGCGCAGCTGGGGCTGTTCTATGCGGACCGCACCAACACCGCACCGGAGGGCGTGCCGCCGGATGAGACCTCGCTGATCAAGGCGCTGAAGGGGCAGGTGCTGGCGGCGCTGGCTCCCTGAGCACCACATCAGATTGGGTTCCGGCGAAGTGAACTGACCCCAGGATCAAGCGGCCTGGGCGAATCAACAATGTCTGCAGAACACCTTTTTTGCAAACCATACAAAACAGCCCTTGCAGACTTGGGGTCCGCCCGTTACAATCACGCCCCGAAGCAACGCTGCTATGCGATGCAGACAAGGTCTGTTGAAACATAGTTGACAATACGTTGAGCTTGCTTCATACTCTGCGGTTCTTCGCGGTGGGGTGGCCGAGTGGTTAAAGGCAGCAGACTGTAAATCTGCCCTCTCTGAGTACGCTGGTTCGAATCCAGCCCCCACCACCAAAAGAAGAGTCGTGAAGCGAATTGAAAGAAGTTGTACCTCGCGGGTGTAGCTCAATGGTAGAGCAGAAGCCTTCCAAGCTTACGACGAGGGTTCGATTCCCTTCACCCGCTCCAGTGATTCGCGGTGTGTTTCAACATCGCACAAATAAGCCCTTGTAGCTCAGTGGTAGAGCACTCCCTTGGTAAGGGAGAGGCCACGTGTTCAATCCACGTCAAGGGCACCAGAATTTTGTACGGCAGTCGCGTAGTACTCGTCCGTCAGGTGTGCCTGGTAATTCTCAAAAAAATCGTTAGATCTTAGGAGTCTGAAATGGCAAAAGGTAAATTCGAACGGACCAAGCCGCACGTTAACGTCGGTACCATCGGTCACGTTGACCACGGCAAAACCACCCTGACGGCTGCAATCGCAACCGTTCTGTCGAAGAAGTTCGGCGGCGAAGCCAAGGCGTACGACCAGATCGACGCGGCTCCGGAAGAGAAGGCACGCGGCATCACCATCAACACCGCGCACGTCGAGTACGAAACCGCGAACCGTCACTACGCGCACGTCGACTGCCCAGGCCACGCCGACTACATCAAGAACATGATTACCGGTGCTGCCCAGATGGACGGCGCGATCCTGGTGTGCTCGGCCGCTGACGGCCCGATGCCGCAGACCCGCGAGCACATCCTGCTGGCGCGTCAGGTTGGCGTTCCTTACATCATCGTGTTCCTGAACAAGTGCGACCTGGTCGACGACGCGGAACTGCTGGAACTGGTCGAAATGGAAGTGCGCGAGCTCCTCTCGAAGTACGAGTTCCCAGGCGACGACCTGCCAATCATCAAGGGTTCGGCACGTATGGCGCTGGAAGGCCAGCCGGGCGAAATGGGCGAAGCGTGCATCGAGCGCCTGGCCGAAGCCCTGGACAGCTACATCCCGACCCCGGAACGTGCCGTTGACGGCGCCTTCCTGATGCCGGTGGAAGACGTGTTCTCGATCTCGGGCCGCGGTACCGTGGTGACCGGTCGTGTCGAGCGCGGCATCATCAAGGTCGGCGAAGAAATCGAAATCGTCGGCATCATCGACACCGTCAAGACCACCTGCACCGGCGTGGAAATGTTCCGCAAGCTGCTGGACCAGGGTCAAGCCGGCGACAACGTCGGTCTGCTGCTGCGCGGCACCAAGCGTGAAGACGTCCAGCGCGGCCAGGTTCTGGCCAAGCCGGGTTCGATCAAGCCGCACAACCACTTCACCGGCGAGATCTACGTCCTGTCGAAAGATGAAGGCGGCCGTCACACCCCGTTCTTCAACAACTACCGTCCTCAGTTCTACTTCCGTACGACTGACGTGACCGGTTCGATCGAGCTGCCGGCCGACAAGGAAATGGTCATGCCAGGCGACAACGTGTCGATCACCGTCAAGCTGATCGCTCCGATCGCGATGGAAGAAGGTCTGCGCTTCGCAATCCGCGAAGGCGGCCGTACCGTCGGCGCCGGCGTGGTTGCCAAGATCCTGGCCTAATTAGCCAAGATAAGAGGGAAGCGGAAACATTTCCACTTCCCTCGAACAGCATTGTCGGGTGCGCGCGCACCGTGTATAATGCTGGATTCAGCGAGAAGTTTTCGTAGGGGTGTAGCTCAATTGGCAGAGCGTCGGTCTCCAAAACCGAAGGTCGCGGGTTCGATTCCCTCCGCCCCTGCCACCGAATTCTGGTGCCAGGCACCGAAAGAAAAAGTATGTCGAACCAATCCGTGCAAACTGTCAGCACCTCGAATGACAAGTTCAAGGTCGCCCTGGCGGTAGTTGCTACGATTGCAGGCGTTGTCGGGTTCTTTTACCTGAAAGGCCAGAACAAACCAGCCTTGGTCGCCGCCGGCGCCCTCTTGGCTGGTTTAGTTTTTGCTGTCCTGCTTTTGTGGACTTCCGCTACCGGTCGCGACTTCCTGAGCTTCGCCAAGGAATCGGTGCGCGAAACCAAGAAGGTTGTTTGGCCGACCCGTCGGGAAGCCACCCAGATCACCGGCATCGTGTTTGCCTTCGTGGTCGTGATGGCGATTTTCCTGTGGGGCACGGATAAATTGCTCGAATTCCTGTTGTACGACGTGATCCTGGGTTGGAAATAAACATGAGCGAAAACCAAGACAACATGCCGGGCGATGCCCCGGCATCTGACGCTGGTGCGCCTCTCAGTGTTCCGGTGAGCAACAAGCGCTGGTATGTCGTGCACGTCTATTCCGGTATGGAAAAGAGCGTGATGCGCGCACTGCTCGAGCGCATCGAGCGCGCCGGGATGCAAGAACAGTTCGGCCAGATCCTGGTGCCGACCGAGGAAGTCGTCGAGATGCGCAACGGCACCAAGGCCGTTTCCGAGCGCCGCTTCTTCCCGGGCTACGTCCTCGTCGAAATGGAAATGACTGACGAGACCTGGCACCTGGTCAAGAACACCAGCAAGGTCACCGGCTTCATCGGTGGCAAGTCGAACAAGCCGACGCCGATCCCGGCGCGCGAGATCGACAAGATCATGCAGCAGGTCCAGGAAGGCGTCGAAAAACCGAGGCCGAAGGTCCTGTACGAAGTGGGCGAGCAAGTGCGTATCAAGGAAGGCCCCTTCACCGACTTCAACGGCAACGTCGAGGAAGTCAACTACGAAAAATCGAAGGTGCGTGTCTCTGTCACCATCTTCGGCCGCGCAACTCCGGTGGAGCTGGAGTTCGGGCAGGTAGAGAAAGTCTAAAACGCTTAATCGGAGCGTCGCAGCAGCAAGGCGGAATCCGGTAAGAGGAGCCCCGCCAGAGTAGTAGTGGTGGGGCGCTACTACTCAAACCAAATCAAGGAGCCATCCATGGCCAAGAAGATTATTGGTTTTATCAAGCTGCAAGTTGCGGCTGGTAAAGCAAACCCATCCCCACCGATCGGCCCAGCACTGGGTCAGCGCGGCCTGAACATCATGGAATTCTGCAAGGCGTTCAACGCCCAGACCCAGGGTTTCGAGCCGGGCATGCCGATTCCTGTCGTGATCACCGCGTTCGCCGACAAGTCCTTCACCTTCGTGATGAAGACCCCGCCGGCAACCTACCTGATCAAGAAAGCCGCTGGCATCACCAAGGGTTCGCCGAAGCCGCATACCGACAAAGTCGGTACGCTGACCCGTGCCCAGGCTGAAGAAATCGCAAAAACCAAGCAGCCGGACCTGACCGCTGCCGACATGGACGCCGCTGTGCGTATCATCGCCGGCTCGGCACGTTCGATGGGCATCACGGTGGAGGGTGTGTAATGGCTAAGCTGTCCAAGCGCGTCAAAGAAATGAAAGCAAAAGTGGACCGTAACAAGGTCTACGCGTTCGACAACGCTGTGTCGATCGTCAAGGAATTCGCCACCGCCAAGTTCAACGAGTCGATCGACGTCGCCGTTCAACTGGGCGTGGACCCGAAGAAGTCGGACCAGGTCGTCCGCGGCTCCGTCGTGCTGCCAGCAGGCACCGGCAAGAGCGTCCGCGTCGCCGTGTTCGCATCGGGCGACAAGGCCGAAGCTGCTAAAGCAGCCGGCGCCGACATCGTCGGTATGGAAGACCTGGCGGAACGCGTCAAGGCCGGCGACATGCCGTTCGACGTGGTCATCGCTTCGCCGGACACCATGCGTATCGTCGGTACCCTGGGCCAGATCCTGGGCCCGCGCGGCCTGATGCCGAACCCGAAGGTCGGCACCGTGACCCCGGACGTGGCTGGCGCCGTCAAGAACGCCAAGGCCGGTCAGGTCCAGTACCGTACCGACAAGGCAGGTATCATCCACGCCACCATCGGCCGCAAGTCGTTCAGCGATGAACAACTGAAGTCGAACTTGGTTGCGCTGATCGACGCCCTGAACAAGGCGAAGCCGGCCAGCTCGAAAGGCGTGTACCTGCGCAAGGTCGCGATCTCGTCGACCATGGGCGCCGGCGTCCGCGTCGACCACGCTTCGATCGCTGCTTAATAGCACTGAATCAAGCGACGGTGCTTGCACCGTCGTTCCCGCGCAGGCGGGAATCTAATTTAAGTCCTTGTAGTTTCATCGCAGGGCAGATCTTTGGGCTGTTGGAGCAAACCACCGCTCCAGCAGGCAATCAAAGACCGTTGGGCCGAAGGCAGAGGTTGAGCCGGAGGTTAATAGGCCACCCAACGCAGATGGTGTACCCGAACAAGTTTTGTAGTCCACGCTGCGTGAGTTCATCCGCGTTAGATTGACTTCTTAACTTCGGACGCCGTGTTCGAACCGATGCAGACAATGTTGTCCGCATCATTTAAGGAGATTGACCGTGGGTCTTAATCTGAATGACAAAAAGGCCGTCGTCGAAGAGGTAAGCGCGAAAGTTGCAACCGCGCAGACCATCGTCGTGGCTGAGTACCGTGGCATCCAGGTTGCTCACTTGACCAAGCTCCGTGCAACCGCACGCGCCCAGGGTGTGTACCTGCGTGTTCTGAAGAACACGCTGGCACGTCGCTCTGTGGAAGGCACGCAGTTTGCCTCGCTGGCTGATTCCATGACCGGTCCGCTGATCTACTCGATCTCGGACGACGCCGTTGCTGCAGCGAAAGTCATCAATGACTTCGCCAAAACCAACGACAAGCTGGTCGTGAAAGCTGGTAACTACGCCGGTAAGCAGCTCGATGTGGCTGGCGTGACCGCGCTGGCAAACATCCCGAGCCGCGAAGTCCTGATCGCCCAGCTGCTGGGCGTGATGCAGGCACCGGTGTCGGGCTTTGCACGAGTTCTGGCTGCAGTCGCAGCACAAAAAGGCGAAGGCGCCGCTGCTCCGGCAGCGGAAGCCGCCGAAGCGTAATCGCTTCGCGACTTTTTGTTCAAGTAGAACCAATCCTGTACTACACACACACAATATTTGGAGTTTCAAATGGCAATTAGCAAAGAAGAGTTCCTGGACGCAGTTGGCGCAATGTCGGTCATGGAACTGAACGACCTGGTCAAGGCTTTCGAAGAGAAGTTCGGCGTGTCGGCAGCTGCAATGGCAGCACCGGCAGCTGGCGGCGCAGCCGGCGGCGCAGCTGCTGCTGAAGAGCAGACCGAATTCAACGTCGTGCTGACCGAAGTCGGCGCGAACAAGGTCGGCGTCATCAAGGCCGTCCGCGAAATCACCGGTCTGGGCCTGAAAGAAGCCAAAGACGTGGTCGACGGCGCACCGAAGACCGTGAAAGAAGCCCTGCCGAAAGCTGACGCTGAAGCCGCCAAGAAGAAGCTGGAAGAAGCTGGCGCCAAGGCCGAACTGAAGTAATACATTCGCTCCGGGCACTGTTCGCAGTGCCCAAGCGTAGGAGTCAAAGCTTGCGGAACCCGTCGGAAGGCGGGGGAAGCGGCTTTGGCTCTTTTGTCGTCCCTGCGCCAAACGTCTGTTCCACCCGTCTGGCATGCAGCGCAGTACCGGTTCAGAAATATCGTATCACAGCAGTTCGGTGTCCTTTTCATCTGGCGTGAAAGTTCGAGGCTTCAGGCCTTGCGTGTGGTTTTAGTGTCGTACGGCAACCACTAGCAATTCCTGAATTCTCATCCTTTCTGTCACTCACGGAGTGTCCATGCACTACTCATTTACTGAGAAGAAGCGCATTCGCAAGTCGTTCGCGAAGCGCGCCAACGTTCACAACGTTCCCTACCTGCTGGCTACCCAGCTGGAATCCTACGAGAACTTCCTGCAAGCAGACTCCGTCCCCTCCATCCGGAAGAACGAAGGCCTGCAGTCGGCCTTCACCTCGATCTTCCCGATCGTGTCGCACAACGGTTTCGCTCGCCTCGAATTCCTGTCCTATGTCCTGGGCGACCCTGCGTTTGACGTGAAAGAGTGCCAACAGCGTGGCCTGACCTTCGCGTCGCCGCTGCGCGCCAAGGTGCGTCTGGTGATCCTGGACAAGGAATCGCCGACCAAGCCGGTCGTCAAGGAAATGAAAGAGCAGGAAGTCTACATGGGCGAACTGCCCCTGATGACCACCAACGGCTCCTTCGTGATCAACGGCACCGAGCGTGTCATCGTCTCGCAGCTGCACCGTTCGCCGGGCGTGTTCTTCGAACACGACCGCGGCAAGACCCACTCGTCAGGCAAGCTGCTGTTCTCGGCACGTATCATTCCTTACCGCGGCTCGTGGCTGGACTTCGAGTTCGACCCGAAGGACATCCTGTTCTTCCGCGTCGACCGCCGCCGCAAGATGCCGGTGACGATCCTGCTGAAGGCCATCGGCATGACGCCGGAGCAGATCCTGGCGAACTTCTTCGTCTTCGACAACTTCACCCTCCGCAACGAAGGCGGCGAGCTGGAGTTCGTGTCCGAACGCCTGCGCGGCGAAGTCGCGCGCTTCGACATCGTCGATCCGAAGTCGGGCAAGACCATCGTGACCAAGGACAAGCGCATCAATGCCAAGCATGTGCGCGACATCGAAGCCGCCGGCATCAAGTCGATCTCGGTGCCGGAAGACTACCTGCTGGGCCGCGTGCTGGCACGTAACATCGTCGACCAGGACACCGGCGAGATCATCGCCGTCGCCAACGACGAGCTGACCGACGAACTGCTGGGCAAGCTGCGCGACGCCAGCGTGACCGACATCCAGACGCTCTACACGAACGACCTGGACCAGGGCGCCTACATCTCGCAGACCCTGCGCACCGACGACACCGCCGACCAGACCGCCGCCCGCGTGGCGATCTACCGCATGATGCGTCCTGGCGAGCCGCCGACCGAAGAATCGGTGGAAGCCCTGTTCAACGGCCTGTTCTACAGCCCGGAACGCTACGACCTGTCGGCTGTCGGCCGCATGAAGTTCAACCGCCGCATCGGCCGTGACGAACTGACCGGCGACATGACCCTGTCGAACGACGACATCCTGGCCGTGATCAAGATCCTGGTCGAGCTGCGCAATGGCCGCGGCGAAGTCGACGACATCGATCACCTGGGCAACCGCCGCGTGCGTTGCGTGGGCGAACTGGCCGAAAACCAGTTCCGCGCCGGCCTGGTGCGCGTCGAGCGCGCCGTCAAGGAACGCCTCGGCCAGGCCGAAGCGGACAACCTGATGCCGCACGACCTGATCAACAGCAAGCCGATCTCGGCCGCGATCCGCGAGTTCTTCGGTTCGTCGCAGCTGTCGCAGTTCATGGACCAGACCAACCCGCTGTCGGAAGTCACCCACAAGCGCCGCGTCTCGGCCCTGGGCCCGGGCGGCCTGACCCGCGAACGCGCCGGCTTCGAGGTGCGCGACGTGCACCCGACCCACTACGGCCGCGTGTGCCCGATCGAAACGCCTGAAGGCCCGAACATCGGCCTGATCAACTCGCTGGCACTGTACGCCCGCCTGAACGAATACGGCTTCCTGGAAACCCCGTACCGCAAGGTCGACGGTTCGAAGGTCACCGACAAGATCGA
The DNA here is from genome assembly GCF_036961685.1 of Massilia sp. DD77. Classification (NCBI taxonomy): domain Bacteria; kingdom Pseudomonadati; phylum Pseudomonadota; class Betaproteobacteria; order Burkholderiales; family Oxalobacteraceae; genus Massilia; species Massilia sp. DD77. The sequence goes on along the minus strand of NZ_JBAMDH010000002.1, from coordinate 122,692 downwards.
ATACCTGTCGGCGATCGAAGAAGGCCGCTACATCATTGCTCAGGCAAACGCCATGATCAATGAAGAAGGCCAGCTGATCGACGAACTGGTGTCGGCCCGTGAAGCCGGCGAAACCATCCTGGTCTCGCCGGAACGCATCCAGTACATGGACGTGGCCCCGGGCCAGATCGTGTCGGTTGCAGCCTCGCTGATCCCGTTCCTCGAGCACGATGACGCGAACCGTGCACTGATGGGCGCCAACATGCAGCGCCAGGCCGTGCCTTGCCTGCGTCCGGAAAAAGCCTTCGTCGGTACCGGCATCGAGCGCACCGTCGCGGTCGACTCGGGCACCACCGTGCAGGCCCTGCGCGGCGGCGTGGTCGACTACATCGACGCCGGCCGTGTGGTGATCCGCGTGAACGACGACGAAGCGCAAGCTGGCGAAGTCGGCGTGGACATCTACAACCTGATCAAGTACACCCGTTCGAACCAGAACACCAACATCAACCAGCGTCCGATCGTGCAAGTGGGCGACCGCGTGGCCCGTGGCGACGTGATCGCCGACGGCGCATCGACCGACCTGGGCGAACTGGCACTGGGCCAGAACATGCTGGTGGCCTTCATGCCGTGGAACGGCCTGAACTTCGAAGACTCGATCCTGATCTCGGAAAACGTGGTCAAGGACGACCGCTACACCTCGATCCACATCGAAGAGCTGTCGGTGGTCGCTCGCGACACCAAGCTGGGCGCGGAAGAAATCACCCGCGACATCTCGAACCTGGCCGAGAACCAGCTGGCTCGCCTGGACGAGTCGGGCATCGTCTACATCGGCGCCGAAGTGCAAGCCGGCGACGTGCTGGTCGGTAAGGTCACCCCGAAGGGCGAGACCCAGCTGACCCCCGAAGAGAAGCTGCTGCGCGCAATCTTCGGTGAAAAGGCGTCGGATGTTAAAGACACCTCGCTGCGCGTGCCTTCGGGCATGGTCGGCACCGTCATCGACGTGCAAGTGTTCACCCGCGAAGGCATCCAGCGCGACAAGCGCGCCCAGCAGATCATCGACGACGAGCTGAAGCGCTACCGCCTGGACCTGAACGACCAGATGCGCATCGTGGAAGGCGACGCCTTCCAGCGTCTGGAACGTATGCTGATCGGCAAGGTCGTCAACGGCGGTCCGAAGAAGCTGGCAAAAGGCGCTGAAATCACCGCCGACTACCTGGCCGACCTGGACAAGTTCCACTGGTTCGACATCCGTCCGGCGGACGACGACACCGCGAACGCCCTGGAAGCGATCAAGGAATCGATCAACGAGAAGCGCCACCAGTTCGACCTGGCCTTCGAAGAAAAGCGCAAGAAGCTTACGCAAGGCGACGAGCTGCAGCCTGGCGTGCAGAAGATGGTCAAGGTCTACCTGGCCGTCAAGCGCCGCCTGCAGTCGGGCGACAAGATGGCGGGCCGCCACGGTAACAAGGGTGTGGTCTCGCGTATCGTGCCGGTGGAAGACATGCCGTTCATGGCCGATGGTACCCCGGCCGACGTCGTGCTGAACCCGCTGGGCGTCCCGTCGCGTATGAACGTCGGCCAGATCCTCGAAACCCACCTCGGCTGGGCAGCGAAGGGCCTGGGCCTGCGTATCGGCGACATGCTGAAGGCGCAAGCCAAGGCCGAAGAGATCCGCGGCTTCCTGGGCAAGATCTACAACGAAACCGGCCGCAAGGAAGACCTGGACAGCTTCAGCGATGAAGAGATCCTGACCCTGGCGAAGAACCTCAAGAACGGCGTGCCGTTCGCGACCCCGGTGTTCGACGGTGCGCACGAAGAAGAAATCCGCCGCATGCTGGACCTGGCCTTCCCGGACGAGATCGCCGCCCACCTGGGCATGACCCCGTCGAAGAACCAGGTCACGATGTTCGACGGCCGCACCGGCGAAGCTTTCGAGCGCAAGGTCACCGTCGGCTTCATGCACATGCTGAAGCTGCACCACCTGGTCGACGACAAGATGCACGCCCGTTCGACCGGTCCGTACTCGCTGGTGACGCAGCAGCCGCTGGGCGGTAAAGCCCAGTTCGGCGGCCAGCGCTTCGGTGAGATGGAGGTGTGGGCACTGGAAGCTTACGGCGCATCGTACGTGCTGCAGGAAATGCTGACTGTGAAGTCGGACGATGTGAACGGCCGTACCAAGGTGTACGAGAACCTGGTCAAGGGCGATCACGTGATCGACGCCGGCATGCCGGAATCGTTCAACGTGCTGGTGAAGGAAATCCGTTCGCTGGGTATCGACATCGACCTCGAGCGCAACTAATCAGCACGGCCGCCAGCCTTCGGGCGTGGCCTGCGACCTTACAACGTCGCTCCCGCGCAGGCGGGAGCCTAATGTCGGTGAATAGCCGAAAACTTGGATCCCCGCCTGCGCGGGGATGACGGTTTTAAGGATGGTGGGCCAGGCAAGCACCGGCGAAAATCGGTGAGAAGCTGGCGGTAAGTAGTACGTAAAGAATTCAATCACCTGGAGTGATAAATGAAAGCACTGCTCGATCTATTCAAGCAAGTTCAGCAAAACGAAAGCTTCGACGCCATCAAGATCGGCCTGGCGTCGCCCGAGAAAATCCGTTCGTGGTCGTTCGGCGAAGTCAAGAAGCCGGAGACCATCAACTACCGTACCTTCAAGCCTGAACGCGACGGCCTGTTCTGCGCCAAGATCTTTGGCCCGATCAAGGACTACGAGTGCCTGTGCGGCAAGTACAAGCGCCTGAAGCACCGCGGCGTGATCTGCGAAAAGTGCGGCGTGGAAGTGACCCTGGCCAAGGTGCGCCGCGAGCGCATGGGCCACATCGAACTGGCTTCGCCGGTCGCCCACATCTGGTTCCTGAAATCGTTGCCGTCGCGTCTGGGCATGGTCCTGGACATGACCCTGCGCGATATCGAACGCGTGCTGTACTTCGAAGCATACGTCGTGACCGATCCTGGCATGACCCCGCTGAAGAAGTGCCAGATCATGTCGGAAGACGACTACGCCGCCAAGTACGAAGAGTACGGCGACGACTTCACCGCATTCATGGGCGCCGAAGGCATCCGTGAGCTGCTGCGCTCGATCGACATCCACCGCGATGCCGAAGCCCTGCGCGTGGAGCTGAAGGAATCGAAATCCGAAGCCAAGATCAAGAAATACGCCAAGCGCCTGAAAGTGCTCGAGGCGTTCCAGCGCTCGGGCATCAAGCCTGAGTGGATGATCATGGAAGTGCTCCCGGTCCTGCCGCCGGAGCTGCGTCCGCTCGTCCCGCTGGATGGCGGCCGTTTCGCGACCTCCGACCTGAACGACCTGTACCGCCGCGTCATCAACCGTAATAACCGCCTGAAGCGCCTGATGGAACTGCGCGCGCCGGAAATCATTACGCGTAACGAAAAGCGCATGCTGCAGGAAGCGGTCGACTCGCTGCTGGACAACGGCCGTCGCGGCAAGGCGATGACCGGCGCCAACAAGCGTCCGCTGAAGTCGCTGGCTGAAATGATCAAGGGTAAGGGCGGCCGTTTCCGTCAAAACCTGCTGGGTAAGCGCGTCGACTACTCGGGCCGTTCGGTCATCGTGGTGGGTCCGCAGCTGAAACTGCACCAGTGCGGCCTGCCGAAGCTGATGGCCCTGGAACTGTTCAAGCCCTTCATCTTCAACAAGCTCGAACTGATGGGTCTCGCGACCACCATCAAGGCGGCCAAGAAGCTGGTCGAGATCCAGGAACCGGTGGTTTGGGACATCCTGGAAGAGGTCATCAAAGAGCACCCGGTCATGCTGAACCGTGCGCCGACCCTGCACCGTCTCGGTATCCAGGCGTTCGAGCCGGTCCTGATCGAAGGCAAGGCGATCCAGCTGCACCCGCTGGTCTGCGCGGCGTTCAACGCCGACTTCGACGGTGACCAGATGGCAGTCCACGTCCCGCTGTCGATCGAAGCGCAGATGGAAGCCCGCACCCTGATGCTGGCCTCGAACAACATCCTGTTCCCGTCGAACGGCGAACCGTCGATCGTGCCGTCCCAGGATATCGTGCTGGGCCTGTACTACGCGTCGCGCGAGGCGATCAACGCCAAGGGCGAAGGCATGATGTTCCCGGACGTGTCGGAAGTCATCCGCGCGTACGACAACAAGGAAGTCGAACTGGCGACCCGCATCACCGTGCGTATCGTCGAGTTCCCGAAGAACGCCAATGGCGAATTCGAGCAGACCCTGACCCGCTACGAGACCACCGTCGGCCGTGCGATCCTGTCGGAGATCCTGCCGAAGGGCCTGCCGTTCTCGGTGCTGAACCGCGCGCTGAAGAAGAAAGAGATCTCGAAGCTGATCAACACGTCGTTCCGCAAGTGCGGCCTGCGTGCGACCGTCGTCTTCGCGGACAAGCTGATGCAGTCGGGCTTCCGCCTGGCGACCCGCGCCGGCATCTCGATCGCCGTCGACGACATGCTGATCCCGGACGTCAAGAAGGGCATGATCGCGACCGCCGAAGCGGAAGTGAAGCAGATCGAGCAGCAGTACGCCTCGGGTCTGGTCACCGCCGGCGAGCGTTACAACAAGGTCGTCGACATCTGGGGCAAGACCTCGGACGAAGTCGGCAAGGCGATGATGGACCAGCTGAAAGTGGAACCGGTCACCAAGCGTGACGGCACCGAAGGCACCCAGGAATCGTTCAACGCGATTTACATGATGGCCGACTCGGGCGCCCGTGGTTCGGCAGCCCAGATCCGCCAGCTGGCCGGTATGCGAGGCCTGATGGCCAAGCCGGACGGCTCGATTATCGAGACGCCGATTACCGCGAACTTCCGCGAAGGCCTGAACGTTCTCCAGTACTTCATCTCGACCCACGGCGCTCGTAAAGGTCTGGCGGATACGGCACTGAAGACCGCGAACTCGGGTTACCTGACCCGTCGACTCGTCGACGTGACCCAGGACCTGGTGGTGATCGAGGACGATTGCGGCACCAACAACGGCACGCACATGAAGGCGATGGTCGAAGGCGGTGAAGTCATCGAAGCCCTGCGCGACCGTATCCTCGGCCGCGTGACCGGCCAGGACGTCGTCAATCCGGAAACCCAGGAAACCGTGTTCGAAGCCGGCACCCTGCTGGACGAAGACATGGTCGAAGAGATCGAACGCCTCGGCATCGACGAAGTGAAGGTCCGCACCCCGCTGAACTGCGACACCCGCTTCGGCCTGTGCGCCAAGTGCTACGGCCGCGACCTGGGCCGCGGCATGCTGGTCAACAGCGGCGAAGCAGTCGGTGTGGTGGCGGCGCAGTCGATCGGTGAGCCCGGTACCCAGCTGACCATGCGTACCTTCCACATCGGTGGTGCGGCATCGCGTGCGGCAGTGGCCTCGTCGGTCGAAGCCAAGTCGAACGGCACGGTCCGCTTCACCGCGACCATGCGTTACGTCACCAACGGCAAGGGCGCGCAGATCGTCATCTCGCGTTCGGGCGAAGTCCTGATCACCGACGACCACGGCCGTGAGCGCGAGCGCCACAAGGTGCCGTACGGCGCGACCCTGATCGTCAAGGATGGCATGACGGTGAAAGCCGGCGTGGCCCTGGCGACCTGGGATCCGCTGACCCGTCCGATCATTACCGAGTACGCCGGTACGATCAAGTTCGAAAACGTGGAAGAGGGCGTCACCGTCGCTCGCCAGGTGGACGAAGTGACCGGCCTGTCGACCCTGGTGGCGATCGATCCGAAGCGCCGTGGTTCGGGCAAGGTCCTGCGTCCGCAGGTCAAGCTGCTGAACGACGAAGGCCAGGAAGTGAAGATCGCCGGCACCGAACACGCCGTGACGATCGGCTTCCAGGTCGGCGCGCTGATCATGGTGAAGGACGGCCAGCAAGTGTCGGTGGGTGAAGTGCTTGCACGTATCCCGACCGAATCGCAGAAGACCCGTGACATTACCGGTGGTCTGCCGCGCGTTGCCGAACTGTTCGAAGCACGTTCGCCGAAGGATGCGGGCATGCTGGCGGAAGTCACCGGTACCGTCGCCTTCGGTAAGGAGACCAAGGGCAAGCAGCGTCTGGAAATCACCGACATGGACGGCAACAAGCACGAGTTCCTGATTACCAAGGACAAGCAAGTGCTGGTGCACGACGGCCAGGTGGTGAACAAGGGCGAGATGATCGTGGACGGCCCGGCCGATCCGCAAGACATCCTGCGCCTGCTGGGTATCGAAGCGCTGGCCCGCTACATCGTCGACGAAGTGCAGGACGTGTACCGTCTGCAGGGCGTGAAGATCAACGACAAGCACATCGAGGTGATCGTTCGCCAGATGCTGCGCCGTGTCCAGATCACCGAGGCAGGCGACACCGACTACATCGTCGGCGAGCAGGTCGAGCGTTCGGAACTGCTGGAAGAGAACGACAAGGTCAACGCCGTCGGCAAGCTGCCGGCACAGTACGAAAACGTGCTGCTGGGTATTACCAAGGCATCGCTGTCGACCGACTCGTTCATCTCGGCCGCATCGTTCCAGGAAACCACCCGCGTGTTGACCGAAGCCGCGATCATGGGCAAGCGCGACGGTCTGCGCGGCCTGAAGGAAAACGTGATCGTCGGCCGCCTGATCCCGGGCGGTACCGGTCTGGCATTCCACCGCGCCCGCAAAGAGAAGGAAGTGTGGGAAGCGGAAGAGCGCCAGGCGCTGCTGCAGCAGGAGAAGGCCAACATGGCTGCCGAACTGCAGGCGATGGAAGACCAGCAGACTGCCGCGGCTTCGGCCGAACAGCATCATGGCGATGGCGAGTAATCGTCTTCGCTGCTCATGAAAACGGCGCCCTCGGGCGCCGTTTTTTTATTTCCGACTCACCTATTCATCAGCGATGATGTGAAGGCATCTGGGTAATTGGCGAGCAATGTCACGATGATCTCCGCTTACGCCAGAAGCAGCCGAGAATGAACCCGCATGGAATGGCCGCAAAGGCTGCGTAAGCATGCCAAAAGTAGCTATTGCCCTGTTCGAGTCGCAGATGAGGAGCGACGTCAGGAGCGTGGAGCTCCCAAAAGAGGATCAGGAACCAAAGTGCCGCTGGTGCAAAGACCATGACTCCCAGCCGTGGCCGTATGCGCGCTGCAATCAGGCATAGACATGCTGCTGCCAAGCCGACAGTCCACACCAGATTCGGCTCTGGCTCCTTATCGCTTACTTCAGCAAGCGTGATAGTGGGCCAGAGAACGAGGAAAGCGGCTAGCGTTAGTATCGTACGCACGTGCAGGCCGAGGATCATGGTGTTGAGGAGAAGTCGTCTTGGCTGCTCACGAAAATACACACCTTCTGATCCTCCTGTCTAGCAGACGATCCCGCCGATGCTTTTTCCGCTCACAAGATCGAATCCAAAATTGCAGCTGTACTCGCCTTTTGCCGACCGAAGACAGGAGAGATTTCCATCATCTTTGCTCCGGACTCGCGTCGAGCTGCCTTCTGTACAGATATCTTTCTTGTCTGGTCCAATGGCGTTAAATATCTCTTTTGCAGCGGCTCCGCTGATGGAGAACATGACCTTTTTGTCTTGCGGAGTCGGGACGGATGGATCTCCAAGACCGCCGCCATAGACACGGTAGACCCCGGTAAGTTTTTTGTGCGGTCCTAGTTCATCCGCGTGACTAGGTAAGGCCGCCGCTGCGCAAGCAAACACGAGAGTGATCCAGATTGTCTTCATCATTGCCCCTTAGCGTACCTCTACGTGGAAGTGGTTATCGTGCCCTCTGACTGGCCGTACTCGAGGAATCTGCCTGTCGTTGAAGGCCACTAGTCCCACCATGGGATGCTGATAGAATAAACCGATGAGCTTCGCCGTTCCTTCACGATCATACTGGGCGTCGAAGAGCGTACAGCCGATCTCTCTCCCATCTTTGCGTAAAAGCCGAATATCCACCTCCAGCCCACTTTCATGGGATTTATGGTCAGGATGGTCGACACCCTCAGCCAGGCTAATGTTCCCAATGCCGAATTTTCGTGAGTCAACTTGGCACCATCTGGTTGCGACCCATTGAATGACTGTCAGCATGCGCGGATGGGCATATTGGCTGCGCCCATAAGTAGGCGTTCCGTATGTGTAATAACCACCACCTTCGAAACCTTGGGGCAGGACAAAAAAGCCGCGATTGTCCTTGATCGGAACAGTTGTCAGCAGCCTCTCCAGTGAAGAATTCGAGGCTGATTCTTGCCATAAGAGCTGTTTGAATGCTGAGATGACGCAACAATTGTGACTTCATATCACACGATCTTGCGTCGACTATGAGCAGGGTAATCCAGTTTACAAGACAAACATATCCATTATAATGGATGGATGGACATCAATTCTGTTATTGCTAACCGAGTTCGCCAGTTGCGCGACCTCCAGAACTTGTCTCTGGCTGCGTTGGCAGACCGTAGTGGTGTCAGCCGCTCCAATATCTCACTGATCGAGCGCGGCGAGAGCAGCGCTACCGCGACTGTGCTGGATAAACTCAGCGCCGCCTTGGGTGTGACTGTCGCTTCACTGTTCGAGCAGCCAGTCGAGACGCCCGTCCCCGTTTCTCGTGCAGCGGACCAGCCAATATGGACCGATCCCGGTTCCGGCTACATCCGCCGCAACCTGTCCCCACTCATCGACTCCCCCATCCAGCTGGTCGAAGTCAGCTTCCCACCCGGCCGGCGCGTCGCCTACGACACCGCCGCCCGTGACGTCGACGTCCACCAGCAGGTCTGGCTGATCGAAGGCATGATCGAGGTCACGGTCGGCGAATCGCACTGGACGCTCTCCGCAGGCGACTGCCTCGCCATGCACCTCGACCAGCCGATCAGCTATCACAACCCCACGACAAAGCCGGCGCGCTATCTGGTCGCGCTGGTCAGCCAGCCCTACAAGCCACCCAGGAGAAGCGCATGACAAGCACGCTCGCCATCCGCCGCCTGGAAGCAGCCGAAGCCGGCGACTGCATCGACGGCCTCACCAACCTCCTGCTCGATTGCGTCGAAGGCGGCGCCTCTGTCAGCTTCATGCTGCCCCTGGAGCGCAGCAAGGCGCGCAGCTTCTGGCAGGGTGTCTTCGACGGTATCGGGCGCGGCGAACGCACCCTGCTGGTGGCGGAAGATGAAGACGGAACCATCGTCGGCACCGTCCAATTGATCACCGCCATGCCCGACAACCAGCCCCACCGCGCCGATATCGCCAAGCTGCTCGTGCACCGCCAGGCGCGCAAGAGCGGGGTAGGGCGGCAGCTGATGCTGGCCATCGAAGAGGAAGCCAGGCGCCAGCAGCGCACCGTGCTGGTGCTGGACACGGCGAGTCCCGATGCCGAGCGCCTGTACGAACGACTAGGCTGGCAGCGCGTCGGCGTCGTGCCAAACTATGCCTTGATGCCCGATGGCGCCCTGTGCGCGACCACTTACTATTACAAGCAGCTCTGACCATGACCACCTTCCCGACCCTGCTCATCATCGACATGCAGAACTGCATGGCCAGCCCGGACGCCGGCCCGCGCAACAACCCGCAAGCCGAAACCAACATCGCCAGCCTGCTCGCGGCCTGGCGCGAACACCAGGGCACGGTGGTCCACGTCCGCCACATCTCGCGCAATCCATCCTCCGGCTTCGCCCCCGGCCAGCCCGGTGCCGCCTTCCAGCCGGCCTTCGCGCCGCGCGCCGGCGAACACGTGGTGGAGAAAAACGTCCCCGACGCCTTCATCAATACCGGCCTCGAACGCTGGCTGCGCGTGCGCGGGATCGCGGACCTGGTCATCACCGGGGTCAGCACCAACATCTCGGTCGAAGACAGCGCCCGCTCCGCCGGCAACCTGGGTTTCAGGACGACCGTCGTCGCCGACGCCAGCTTCGCCTTCGCCACACGCGACCACGCCGGCGCCCGGCGCACGGCCGATGAAGTCCACGCCATGTCCCTCGCCAACCTGGATGGCGAGTACGCGGCCATCGTCGATACGGGCGACGTGCTGGCTGGCCTGAGGCACGGCGCTGCGGCGTAAATACGGGGCTAAGACCGTACTGTTGTTTTGATCACGCGTTTTCCCCAGCAGTACGACCCGTTCCGGATAGGGCTGCTATGATGCGGAGATCAAAAATTTAACAGTCTGGTCTTTCTGTCCACTTCGAGCACGATGCCCTGGCCCTACGACGCCGCCACGAGCCTTGCGTCCATGTCCGACATGGAGCGGCAGATGCGTTCCCACGCCTGGGAGACCACGCCCCTCGGTCCCGTCGCCACCTGGCCGCAAAGCCTCAAGAATGCGGTCCGCACCCTGCTCGACATGCGCCTGCCGGCCTACCTGGCCTGGGGCGACAGCTATACCCAGTTCTTCAACGACGCCTACCGTCCCATCCTCGGCGACAAGCACGTCGACGCGCTGGGTAACGATGCGCGCGTCACCTGGTCCGAGATCTGGCCGACCATCGGCCCGATGTGGGGCAAGGTGCGGGAAGGGGAACCGATCGGCTCCGAAGGCTTTTCGCTGACCATCAACCGCTTCGGCTACGACGAAACCGTTTACTTCAATTATTCGTACAGCCCCGTCTACGGCGACACCGGCAAGCCCGAGGGCATCCTGGTCACCTTCGTCGACACCACCAAGGCGGTGATGGGCGAACGCCGCCACGCCTTCCAGCTCAAGCTGGCCGACACCTTGCGGCGCGAGACCGAATTCGATCCGATGCTGAAGGCGACCATCCGCCTGACCAGCGAATACTTCCTCGGCTCGAAGGTCTCCTACGTCGAGATCGACGAGGTAGCGCACACCATGCAGGTCAAGGAGGAGTGGAAGGACGGCGTCGCCACCGGCGGCGCCCTGGCCACCCTGCCGCTCGGCCTGCTCACCGGCGCGCAGCTGGAACAGCTCCAGGCCGGCACCACGATCTGCACGGTCGACGTCGCCAGCGACCCGGCCTGTGGCGCGGTGGCGCCGCAATGCCTGGGCCTGGGCATCCATTCGGTGATCGTCATTCCGCTCAAGGACGGCAACAAGCTGGTCGGCGCCGGCTTCCTGTACAAGGACCACGCCTACCGCTGGACCGACGACGAGCGCACCCTGGCCGAAGACCTGGCGCGCCGCACCTGGGAAGCGCTGCGCCGCATCCGCGCCGAGGAGGCGCTGCGCGAAGAGACCCGCCTGCTCGAGCTGCTCAACCGCGCCGGCAACGTGCTGGCGTCCACCCTCGACCTGGACACCTTGCTGCAGTCGGTCACCGACGCCGCCACCGAACTGACCGGTGCCGAATTCGGCTCCTTCTTCTACAACGGCCGCAACGAGCAGGGAGAAGCCTATCTGCTGTATACGCTCAGCGGCGCGCCGCGCGAAGCCTTCGAAAAACTGGGCCAGCCGCGCCCGACCGCCGTGTTCGGCCCCACCTTCCGCGGCGGTCCGCCGATCCGCAGCGGCGACATCCGCAAGGATCCGCGCTACGGGCAGATGGGGCCGCACCACGGCATGCCGAAGGGCCACCTGCCGGTGGTCAGCTACCTGGCGGCCTCCGTCATCTCGCGCTCGGGCGAAGTGCTGGGCGGCCTGTTCTTCGGCCATTCGCAGCCGAACCGCTTCGACGAGCGCACCGAGAAGATGATCACGGGCTTCGTGGCGCAGGCCGCGGTGGCGATCGACAATGCGCGCCTGTACGAGCTGGCCCAGCGTTCCGCGCGTGAGCGCGAAGGCATCCTGGCCAGCGAGCGCGCCGCGCGCGCCGAGGCCGAGCGCCACAACAAGATGAAGGACGAGTTCCTGGCCATGCTGGCGCACGAGCTGCGCAATCCGCTCGCGCCGATCACCAACGCGGCCCAGCTGCTCAAGATGCCGAGCGTGGACGAGAACCTGCGCCTGAAGGCGACCAGCATCATCTCGCGCCAGGTGCGCCACATGACGGAGCTGGTGGACGACCTGCTGGACGTCTCGCGCGTCACCCGCGGCCTGGTCAAGCTCGAACTCGAATCGCTCGACCTGAACGCCGTGGTGCGCGCCGCCGTCGAGCAGGCGCGCCCGCACATCGAGGCCAAGGCCCACACCCTGAGCGTGGAGGCGCCGGCCCGGCCGGTGGTGGTGGCGGGCGACCGCACGCGCCTGGTGCAGGTGCTGGTCAACCTGCTGAATAACGCGGCCAAGTACACCCAGGCCGGCGGCAGCATCCAGCTGCGCCTCGAGGCGGGGAAGGAAGAAGCGCGCGTCACCGTCATCGACAACGGCAGCGGCATCGACACCCAGCTGCTGCCCCACGTATTCGACCTGTTCACCCAGGGGGAGCGCGCGCCCGACCGCTCGCAGGGCGGGCTGGGTATCGGCCTGGCGCTGGTCAAGAGCATCGTCCAGATGCATGCGGGCCAGGTGCAGGCGCACAGCGATGGCCCGAACACGGGCGCCTCGGTATCGGTGCTGCTGCCGCTGGCCGACGCCGCCGTGCTGCACGGACCGGGGCGCATCCGCCACGCGCCGGGAAGCGGGGTGCCGCGCGTGCTGACCATCGTCGACGACAATGCCGACGCGGTGCAGTCGCTCGCCGTGCTGCTGCGCGCCCAGGGCCACACGGTCAAGGTGTTCGAGGACGCGGTGCGCACCCTGGCGTCGACCGAGCTGGCCGGCACCGAGGCCTTCATCCTCGACATCGGCCTGCCCGACATCACCGGCTACGAGCTGGCGCGCCGCCTGCGCCGCGACCATCCGGACGCCAGCTTCATCGCGCTCACCGGCTACGGCCAGGCGCGCGACCGCGACCTGTCGAAGCAGGCCGGTTTCGACCATCACCTGGTGAAGCCGGTCGAGATCCGCGCGCTGTCCGACATCCTGGCCCAGCTGCCGGTGCGCGGCGCGACGCTTGGCAAGGATGAGACAGGTTTGATGATGCCAGTTGACAATGTTGCGGCAACTCCGCAATATTGAAATCCTGACATCACTTTAGCCTGATTCGTGTCCCGAAAGAAGAACAGCCGCCAGTGGGCGCGGCTCCGGATCCTGTGTTCCGGCGGCCTGCACCTGATGACGATCATTCCCGACGCCCTGGAGCTGGTGCGCGAACTGATTCCCAACAGCGCGTCCCAGCTGTTCCTGCACGCGCCGCGCGCAGCGGACGAGGACATGCAGGAAGCCACCGTGCTGGGCGTGCTGCCCCCGCCCAATGGCTACTTCTACGGCGACGCGGCCAACTTCGGCGTTGTCGCGCCGGGTGTGTCCCAGGCCCAGGCGCGCGCCCGCGCATCCCACGTGCTGGAAGTGCAGCTGGGAAGCAGCGCCGCGCCCTTCGGCACCGTCACCCTGCTGCGCGAGGAAGGGCCCGCCTTCGACCGGGACGACGAGGAAGACCTGGGCCGCGTCGCCAACTATTTTGACTATGCGCTGCGCAATGCCGACAGTGCCGGCGCCGGCATGTCCGGCACCATCGAGGACGAGGCCATGCTGCTGGCCACCCTGGGCGGCGACATCCTGTTCCTGAGTGATTCGGCCGGCGCGCTGCTCGACCTGCTGGCCTCGCAGGAGCAGCAGGTGTTCGACCGCCGCACCCTGCCGCCGTTCTGCCTGCGGCTGGTGGAGTCGGTGGTGCACGGCGAGCGCTATCCATGGCGCCTGCCGGCCGGCACGCTCGACCTGGCCGGCGGCGTGCTGGAAGCGCGCGCGCAGTGGATGAGTTCCGGCAGCCAGGACGTACTGCATCACCGCACGGTCGGCATCTTCCTCAAGTACGTGGTGCCGATGCCGCTACGGATCTGGCGCGCGCTCGGCAGCGTCGAGCTGTCGCCGCAGCAGATGGAAGTGGCGTTCTGGATGGGCCTGGGCGGCGGCCGCGAAGCCGCGCGCTCGCGCATGGACGTCAGCGACGCCGTGCTGCGCGATTGCGTCAAGGCGGTGTACGAGAAGTTCGGGTGTACCTCCGAGGCTGGCCTGCTCGCGATTCTCCGCCCCACGGTGTCCAGGATGTAAGGTGGACGGCGGAGCCGTCCATGCTACGGTTCCGCCCGCTTTGCACCGTTGTAAAACCCCCCACCACTCCCTCTTCCAGAACACCCCCCACCCGTGGGGATGGTCTACACTTCATTGGCTTTTTATTATCTCTATGAATCTCTTCGAGGAGGATGTATGAACATTCGATGGATGGGTGCGGTCCTGCTGGGCGCCGTATGCGCGAGCGCCAACGCCGCCGACATGAAGGTCACGCTGAAGATGGCAAGCGACAAGGGCGAAGGCGCCGAGGTCGGTACCGTGACCATCAGCGAGACCAAGTACGGCCTGGTGTTCACGCCCCAGCTGTCCAAGCTGCCGCCCGGCCTGCACGGTTTCCACGTGCACGAGAACGGCAGCTGCGCCGCCAACCAGAAGGATGGCAAGACGGTGCCCGCGGGCGCCGCCGGCGGCCACCTCGACCCGAGCGGCAGCAAGCGCCACGGCACGCCGTGGGGCGATGGCCACCTGGGCGATTTGCCGGGCCTCACCGTCGACGACAAGGGCAATGCCACCAATCCGGTCCTGGCGCCGCGGCTGAAGCTGGCCGACGTCAAGGGCAAGGCCTTGATGGTCCATGCCGGCGGCGACAACCATGCCGACCACCCGGCGCCGCTGGGCGGCGGGGGAGGCCGCATGGCCTGCGGAGTGATTCACTAGTCCATCCCTGGACGATCAGGGATGAAAGAAAATTTCACCTATAAGGTATTTTTGAAATGAAATTTCACAAGCTGATGGCGACGGCCCTGCTGTTCGTGGCCTTCGACAGCCGTGCATCCCTGATCCACCACTACGACCTGAACGGCTCGCTGGCCGACAGCCAGGGCGGCAAGTCCCTGGTCGCGCACGCCGACGGCAAGCTGGGCGCAAGCGGCTACGCGTTCGGCCCCAACCAGGGCCTGCGCCTGGACGAGAAGCTGGGCGGCGTCTACACGATCGACATGGTCTTCCGTTTCGACGCCTTCAACGCCTTCAACAGCTATACACGCCTGCTCGACTTCCGGAACCTGGCGGACGACACCGGCCTGTACACCTGGACCGACAAGTTCAACCTCTACAACTACGGCACCTCGGCCGGCAAGCTCGAACTGGGCAAGGACACCCGCCTGACCATCACCCGCGACAGCGGCAAGATGTTCAACCTGTACAAGAACGGCGACCTGGTGATGAGCATCCTCGACAAGGACAACGTGGCCGACTTCACGGCGAACGCCATGCACTTCTTCCGCGACAACGGCGGCGAAGCGGGGCGCGGCGCGGTCGACTACATCAGCATCTACAACCACAGCATGAGCGGCGCCGACGTCAAGCTGCTGCAGCCGCCCGTCACCGAGCTGCCGGAACCGGGCTCGCTCGGCATGATGGCGGGCAGCCTGGCGATGCTGGGCTGGATGGTCCGCCGCCGCAAGCGCGCCTGATCGTTCAGGCTCTCCAAAAAAAAGCCCGGCCATGGAGCCGGGCTTTGTCGTTGGCGGCGCTTACTTGGCGGCCGTCCGCGCCTTCCCGAACGCATCCCCCGCCTTCCACGCCGGCATCTTCGGCGCATCGGCAACGGCGCGTCCCAGGTTCAGCGTGAACTGCGCCTGCTGCACCATCCCCGCCAGGTCCCAGCTCGGATCATACTCGTCCGACACCTGGTGGTAACGCGCGCGGTAGGCCTTCTGCTTGGCGTCGTTCGCTTCCACATCCTTCACCCAGCTGTGTCCCGCGCCCACCGAGAAGGCCGGCACGCCGGCCTTGGCGAAGCTGAAGTGGTCGCTGCGGAAGTAGCCGCCGGCCAGGTCGGGCTTGGCCGGGGCGATCTGCAGGCCCATGGTCTTGGCGGTGGCGGCGGCCATCGCGCCCAGGTCGGTGCGCTCGCTGCCCGGCACGTTGACGTCCTTGGCCAGGCCCACGAAGTTCAGGCTGTCCAGGTTCAGGTTGGCGGCGGTCTTCTCGATCGGCCACAGCGGCTTGCTGGCGTAGGCGGCGCTGCCCAGCAGGCCCTGTTCTTCGGCCGCGACCCACAGGAACATCTGGCTGCGCTTGGCCGGGTTGCGCACGGCTTCCTGCGCCATCGCCAGCAGGGCGGCCGTGCCGGAGGCGTTGTCGACGGCGCCGTTGAAGATGGTGTCGCCTTGCTCCCCTTGCTTGCCCATGTGGTCCCAGTGCGCGCTGTAGATCACGACTTCGTCCTTGAGCTTGGGGTCGGTGCCGGGCACCACGCCGGCCACGTTGAACTCGTTCAGGGTGCGCACCGCGGCGCGCGCCTCGCCCTTGACGCGGGCGTTCAGCACCACCGGCTTGAAGTTCTTGTCTTCCGCGGCGGCGCGCAGCTTGTCCAGGTCCTGGCCGCTTGCCGCGAACAGCTTGCGCGCGGTGGCGTCGGTCATCCAGCCTTCGAAGCCCGCGCCCAGCTCGCCCTCGGCCAGCTGGAAGCGCTCGGCGTTGGCCCAGCTGTTCTGCACCACGCTCCAGCCGTAGGAGGCCGAGGCGTCGGTGTGGATCAGCAGGACGCCGGCCGCGCCCTGGCGCGCCGCTTCCTCGAGCTTGTAGGTCCAGCGGCCGTAGTAGGTCAGGCCGGCGCCGTTGAAGCGCTTGGGCTCGGCCGCGGTCGGGGCCGGGTCGTTCACCATCATCACCAGGACCTTGCCCTTGGCGTCCAGGCCCTTGAAGTCGTCCCAGCCTTCCTCGGCGGCGCTGATGCCGTAGCCGACGAAGACCATCTCCGCGTCCAGCGCGTGGTCGGCCTTGGCGTCGCCCGGACCCCAGACCCAGTCTGCGCCGAACTGCAGCGGCAGCGCCTGGCCGCCGGCCACGATGCCGACATTGCTCTGCTGCGGCAGGGCGCGCACGCCGGCGATCTTGACCGGCTGGCGGAAGCTGGCGCCGTTGGCGGGCTTCAGGCCGGCGGCAAGCGCCTGGGTCTCGAGATAGGTGACGGTCAGTTCGCCGCCGCGCTGGCCGGTGCCGCGTCCTTCGACGGCATCGGAGGCGAGGAAGGCCAGGTGCGCGCGCAGCGGCGCTTCCTTGACGGTGGCTTGCGAGGCAGCTTGCTTGTTTGCGGCTGCGTGGGCCGGGTAGGCCAGTGCCAGGCTGCCCGCCAGGGCGGTGAGGACAACGGAGGAGACGATCTTGTGCATGGAATCCTGCTGCGGAAGTGGGTTGTGTATTTACCGTGATGTGCACGCACGCCAGCGCGTGCGCGGACATTGTATGCCAGCGCCTAGTAAAACCGCAGGATGTCTTTCGACACCGTGGTCCCCGTATCCGGCAGCAGCGGCGGCGCATCGACGGGGCGCGGCGGCAGCAGGTGTTCCGGCAGCCCCGGGATACGCTCCTCCACCGTCACCGCGAAGATGTCTTCCGGCTTGGCCTCGATCTCGAACTCCATGGTGCGGTCTTCCATGCCGTACAGCGATACCCACCACGGGCCTTCCGTGCTGGTCAGCGGGCGTCCGTCCAGGCGCGAGCGCAGCGGCTTGGTGCCGGATACCCACATCTCGATGTGGGGCGCCTTGTTCTTCGAGCGCACCGTGAAGCGCCCGTAGCGCACCCGGCCCTCCCCATTGCGCATCACGGTGCTGCGCAAGAGATAGGTTTCCGGGAAGGACAAGGCATCGTCGCGCGGCGCCACCGCATGCCATTGGCGCGGGCTGTTCCAGCCGAAGGCGTCGACGTAGATGGCCGGCTCGCGCTGGTCCGGGAACACCTGCCTGGTCCAGGCATCGAGCGGCTGCGGCGGCATCAGCCAGTAGGCGCGCCAGGTGTTCATGTCCTTGAGATAGGTGAGCCGGTTGGGCGGCGGCGTGGATTCGGCGGGCGTAGGCGCGGCCGTGGTGCGCGGCAGCGCAAAGCCCAGCGCCAGCGCCAGCGCAAGCGCGGCGGTGAGCGCATGCGGCGCGCGCAGCATCAGCAGCGGCGCGGCGAAGCACAGCATCGGCAGCGCGACCAGCACGGCCGCCACGTACAGGCCGTGCGGCGCCAAGCTCGTCCAGACTTCGCGCAGCCCGGGCGGCAGCAGGAGCGCGGCGGGCGCCAGCCCGGCCAGCAGCACCAGCGCGCGCACCGCCGGCACCCTGGCCGGCGCCCAGCTCGAAGCCAGCACCAGGTAGGCTGCGAGCATCCCCAGCAGCGGCCAGGCGTACAGGTAGCCGGCGCCGGGCCGCAGGGACAGCAACAGGACCAGCGCCGCCAGCGCCCAGGCCATCGGCCCCAGCACCGCGGCCGCCTGGCCCGCCACGCGCCGCACCAGCAGCAGGGCGGCCAGGAACCCGATCGCAACAAACGCGCCGGCGGCCAGCGCCGCGTTGTGGTCGTCCGCCAGCGCCGCCGCCCACAAGGATTCGCGCTGCCACCAGACGGCGGTACGCGCCGCCACCAGCAGCAGCGCGGCCCCGAACAGTCCCTGCACCGCCGGGACCGCGCCCAGCTGGCGGAAGGAGAGCACGCAGGCGCCCAGCAGCAGCAGGAGCGCCACCCGCGCCGCGCCCCAGGCCAAGTCGGGCGAGTGGTGCACCGGTCCCAGGCCGGGCAGCGCAAACCAGGCGTGGCCGGGATGGCGGCCGCGCGCCAGCGTCGCGTCGCCGAACTCGCGCGTCAGGCGCAGCATGGCGTCTCCCATGTGCAGCAGGGTGGCGTGCTCCAGCCTTGCGGGCACGTCGTTGGCGCGCTCCCGGTCGAAGCGTTTTTCCGTGTTCGCGAACAGCAGCACCGGCGCGTCCAGTTCCGCCAGCGGCCCGATATCCGGGTGCTGGGGCATGGGCGGCATCAGCGCCGCCGCCAGGGAGGTGCCTCCCACGTCGGGCGTGGCGCGCGCCCAGCCGCGCAGCGCGTCCTTGCCGGCGCCGCTGGCCGCGAACAGGCGCAAGGGACCGCCGCTGCCCGCGCTGTCGAAGCGCAGGGCCAGGCCGATGTGCCTGGACAGCGGATGCTGATCGACGAATCCCTTGGCCCCGAGCCCGCCCACGTGCTCGCCGTCGGCGAACAGCAGGACGATGTCGTTGGCGCTGGGCCCCTCGCGGCGCAGCGCGCGCGCGGTTTCCAGCAGCGCCGCCACCGGCGCCGCCGCGCGCGCCGCGCCGAGGGTGGCGGCGCCGCTGTCGTAATGGGCGGTGAGCAGCAGGGCGGGCCGGCGCAACCGGTCCTGCCGGTGGCCGGGAATGCGCAGCACGATGTTGTTCACCACGCCGATGCTGGTGTGGACGCCGAACTGGAGCACCGACCGGCGCACCGTGGTGCGCTGGATCTCGGGCGCGTAGCCCATGGCGCGCAGCTGCTCGAGGATGTAGTCGCGCGCCCGGCCGTTGGCCGCGGTGGCGATCGGACGCGGCGCCACGCTCAGCGCCGTCACGTGCTCCATGGCGCGCGCCTGCCAGCGCGCGGGCTCAGGCAGCACCGGCGCCGGGATCGGCACGGGCGCCAGGGCGATCCATGCCAGGATGGCCAGCGCCAGGCAGGCGGCCAGGCTGGGCAGCAGCCCTGCCAGCGGCCTGGCCCGGGCCAGGCGTGACAGCGGCACGACCGAGGGAATGGCTGAGGGTACGACGGGGGGAACGGTGCCTTCCATGCTTCTCTCTCCTTATTGTTGTTGTGCTCCCGCAGGCCTTGCTGGCCTGTCTGTAAACAAAAAAAAGCCCGCCGAACTGGGAGAAGTAGGGCGGGCAAGAGGGGAAAACCGGTATTGCTACTGCAGGGTCCAGACATAGGCCAGCTGCGCCCAGCCGGCTTCGGCGACGCCGTTGTTCATGGCCGGCTTGAACTGGCACAGCGACAGCGCGTTGACGGCGGCGCGGTCCAGCTCGCGCGAACCGCTCGAACTCTGGATGCGCGAATCCTGGACCCGGCCGTCGGCGCCGACCATCAGGGCCAGGGTCACGGTGCCGGTCTCGCCGTTGCGCGCGGCGCGCACCGGGTAGTCCGGCTTGGCGCAGCCGTTGGCGTCGGCCAGCACGGCGCTGCGCATCTGGCCGCTGTCGGCCGAGGGCTCGGCCGGCGGCGCGTCGCTGGGCGCGGACTGCATCGGTTCCGCCGGCTGCGGCTGGGCTTCCGTGGTGGCGCTCACGGTCGGTTCCGGCGGGGGCTCGACCTCGGCCACTTCCACCTTGGGCACCACGATTTCCGGCGGCGCCACCTTGGCCTGCGGCTTGGGCGGTTCCGGCGGCGGGGACGGCGGCGGAATGTCGGGCTTGATCCAGACCAGCTTGTCTTCGACCATCGCCGGCAGCGAGATGGTTTTCGAGTTCATCGTCTGGATGACCCCATCGCCACCAGCACGTGCAGTCCCGCGACCAGGGCCACCCGGCCCGCCTTGCCGCCCGTTCCATCGTTCAGGTGAGAGAAATGCATGACATTCTCCTTTTCTTAAAGCGCCCGGCTGACCGCTTGGCTGAGCTTGTGTTACCTCGAAGGAAGACAAAAACTACATCTGTTGGAATCAATATATGCTAGGTCCTAGCAATGTGTAAAGCGATTAGTTAGCAAAATCGTTACCAGATGTGAGATGAGGAACTGTTGCGCTTGCTCGTCTAGACAGCTATGGCCTCTCGCGCGCCGGGGCGTTGTATGGAATAATCCATTTGTCACATTGGCCCTTCCGGGTGGTGGTAAGTCCGGGTGCCACTGTTTGGTAGGTAGATGTCAGCGGCTGCGATAGCCCGGAGAGAAGATGGCAACACAGAACAGCAAACCCATCCGTGTCATGCTTGCCGACGATCATCCGATCGTCATGACCGGCTTTGCCATGTCGCTCGAAGCGGCAGGGATGCAAGTGGTGGGGCAGGCCAAGACGCCGAATGAAGCGACTGCGCTGTACGCCGCCGAGCGTCCGGACGTCGCCGTGCTCGACATGCGCTTCGGCACCGAACTGACCGGCCTGGATGCGGCCCAGACCATTCTCAAAAATGATCCCCAGGCAAAAATCGTTTTCCTCAGTCAGTTTGATCAGGATAGTTTGATCAAGGAAACTTACCGCATGGGAGCCCACGCCTTCGTTACCAAGGATTGTGACCCGGCCGACCTTGCCACCGCAGTGCGCTATGCGCGCGAAGGCAAGCTGTACTTCCTGCCGCAGATCGCGGCCCGCCTGGCCAGCATGGCGGTGCGCGGCGAAGTGACGCCCCAGTCCCAGCTCGACGAACGCGGGCTGGAGATCTTCAAGCTGATGGCCGAAGGCATGACCAACGCCGAGATCGCCGAAAAGCTCGACCTGTCGACCAAGACGATCAGCAACATCAGCCAGTCGATCAAGGAAAAGCTGGGCGTGCACCGCCAGGCCAGCATCACCCTGCTGGCCGTGAAGCACGGCCTGATCGAACCCTGAGCCCGCGATGAAGCGCATCCTGCGGCAGGCCAGGCTGGCGTTCGGCGCGCTGGCGCTGGCCGCCGCCTGTGCGCCTGCCTTCTCCCAGTCCACGGCTGACCAGTACCGCGACCCGGAAGCCAGCGGTTTCCGCTTCCAGATCGTCACCGGCGACGACACCGAGGTCACGCGCCGCATCGCGGAAGACCTGTACAAGCGCCTGGTGCCCACCTTCGCCGCCTTCCGCACCGAGCTGGCCCAGCGCCGCCGCATGCTGTACGTGGCGATCGGCCCCACCGCATTGCGCGACGCCGTGGCGCGCCGCTGCGACTGCGTGGTGATCTCGGCCTATACCTCGAGCCAGGTGTGGCATGCGGTGACCTCGCGCCAGCCGCGCAACCGCGCCATGTCGCTCACCGCCGTGTATGCCGAGCCGGCGCCGGCCGACCAGCTGCGCCTGGCCGCGCTGCTCTACGGGCGCCAGCCGCGCATCGGCGCCATCCTCAGCCCCGATACCGCCTTCCTGCGCCCGGTGCTCGACGGCGAAGTCGAGATCCAGCACTTCGACTCCGGCGACGACATCAACCACACGCTCAACCGCATGACGCGCTCCGAAGTGCTGCTGGCGATGCCCGACAGCGCGGTCTACAACACCGAAAGCGTGCGCAACATCCTGCTCTCGACCTACCGCCGCAAGCAGGGCGTGATCGGCTTCTCGGCCGACATGGTCAAGGTCGGGGCGCTGGCCAGCACCTATTCCGAGATCGAGGACATCAACACCCAGGTGGCGGAAATCGCCGCCGCCTTCGTGATCACGGGCGAGCTGGCGCCACCGCAATTCCCGCGCTACTTCCGCACCATGATCAACGAGGGCGTGGCCAAGTCGCTCGACCTGCGCGTGACCGAGACCGCGCGCCACTTCGCGCGTCCCGCGCCCGGCGCCGTGCTCGCCCCAGCGCAAAACGCGGCCGCGAATGCGCCTTCGAGCGTGCCGTCGCGGGCGGCATCCGGTGTGGCGGTGGCGCGATGAAGCTGCGTTTCTGGCGCGGCTGGGGTATCGGCCGGCGCATGGCCTTCATCACCATGCTGCCCGTGGTGTTCCTGTTCACCTCCTTCGTCTGGTACTCCTGGTACGCGCACCGCGCCCAGGTGGCCGAGGAACTGGCCGAGCGCGGCCGCATCCTGTCGCGCGCGCTGGCCGAGACCAGCGAATACAACGTCATCTCGGGCAACCTGTCCGACCTGCGCCTGACCATCAACGGCCTGGTGCAGTCCGACATGAGCATCTACCGCATCGACGTGATCGACGCCAGCGGCCGCGCCGCGGTGCGCGTGGTGTCCGAAGCCGCGCGCGACGCCCAGCCCCATTACTACGAGGCGCCGATCCGCAAGCAGGTGGTGTGGATCAACCTGTTCTCGGACAACGGCACGCCGCACGTCTCGGCCTCCAGCGTGTCGCGCCCGCCGACCCTGACCACCGAGGTGGTGGGCTGGGTGCGGGTGACGATGTCGCCGGCGAACATGATGGACAAGCAGGCGGCGCGCTTTCGCGTCGAGCTGACCATCGCCGCGCTGGCGCTGGCCGCCTCCGGCGTGCTGGCCTGGGTGCTGGCGCGCTCGCTCACGGTGCCGCTGCGCGAGGCGATCGGCGCGCTGCGCTCCATCCGCGGCGGCAACTACCGCGTCAACCTGCCGGTGACCACCGGCGGCGAGATCGGCGAGCTGCAGTCCTCGATCGGCGACATGTCGCTGGCGCTGGACGAATCCAAGCGCGACCTCGAGAACAAGGTGGCCGAGCGCACCCGCGACCTGCTGGCCTCGCGCAACGAGGCGGTGCGCGCCGACGCCGACAAGCGCAAGCTGATCCAGAAGGTCAACTCGATCATCGAGGACGAGCGCAAGAGCATCGCGGTCGAGATCCACGACGAACTGAACGCGTCCCTGATCGCCGCGCGCCTCGAGGCCCAGGCCATCGGCGCGCTGGCCGTCAAGGCCCCGCCGGGACAGGAAGTGGACGAGATCAAGCGCAAGTCCGAGGCCATCACCAAGCTCGCGCTCGACCTGTACGCCAACGGCCGCCGCCTGGTGCGCCGCCTGCGCCCCGAGGTGCTGGACATGCTCGGCCTGCACGGCGCGGTGGAAGAGATGGTGCGCCACTACGATTCCACCTCCGGCTGCCGCTTCGACCTGCACAGCGAGGGCGACTTCGCGCGACTGCCCAACGAGCTCGCGATCTCGGCCTACCGCATCGTGCAGGAAGCCCTGTCCAACGTGATGAAGCACTCGGGCGCGCGCTCGGCCCACGTCAGCCTGCTGCTCGACGAAGCCAAGGGCAAGCTGCGCATTCGCGTGGTGGACGACGGCCACGGCTTCGACGTCGCCAGCGCCTCGGAAGGCATCGGCATCATCGGCATGCGCGAGCGGGTCTACGCGCTGCAGGGCGTGTTCGAGGTGCGCTCCGCGCCCGGCGACGGGACCGACGTCGCGATTTCCCTGCCCCTGGAGGCGCCGGTGACCCTGGCGCAATCCTTAACATCCTAGCTTGAGCCTACCATGTCCAACGAACTGAAGACCCCTTACGAGAGGGGCAACCTGAACCAGACCACCACCTGGGCCGAGTGCATCGCCTGGTACGAGGAACTCGCGCGCGCCTACCCGCACATCCTGCGCTTCGAAAAAGTCGGGACCTCGGATGCCGGCGTGCCGATCCACGCGGGCGTGGTGAGCAGCGACGGCGTGTTCGACCGCGAGACCATCAAGCGCAGCGGCCGCCCGGTCTTCTTCAACAACAACGGCATCCACCCGGGCGAGCCCGAAGGCGTGGACGCCTGCATGGCCCTGGTGCGCGACTTCTGCCTGCAGCCCGAGCGCCTGGCCGCGCTGGGCCAGACCGTGTTCCTGTTCGTCCCGCTGTACAACGTGGACGGCAGCCTGAACCGCGCCGACACTTCGCGCGTGAACCAGGACGGCCCCGAGCAGTTCGGCTTCCGCGGCAACAGCCGCCACCTGGACCTGAACCGCGACTTCGTCAAGTGCGACACCCTGACGGCCCAGGTCTTCAACCAGCTGTTCACCGCCTGGGACCCGGACGTGATGGTCGACACCCACACTTCCAACGGCGCCGACTACAGCTACACCATGACCCTGATCCACACCCAGACCGACAAGCTGGGCGGCGGTCTGGGCGACTTCCTGCGCGACGAGATGCTGCCGGCGATGTACGCCGGCATGGAGCAGCGCGGCTGGCCGACCTGCCCCTACGTGAACCCGGTGAAGGACAGCCCGGACCACGGCATCGCCGACTTCCTGGAAACCGCGCGCTTCTCGACCGGCTACGCGGCCCTGCACCACACCATCGGTTTCATGCCCGAGACCCACATGCTGAAACCCTTCCAGGACCGCTACGACTCGATGCGCGCCCTGGTCGAGACGGCGCTCGACTTCACCGTGGACAACGCCGGCCGCATCCAGCAGCTGCGCCGCGCGGCCAGGGAGGCGGGCCGTTCGCGCGCCGAGTGGCCGGTTCACTGGGCGATGGACGAGGCCAACCCGTCGAGCTTCCGCTTCAAGGGCTACGAGGCCAGGTACAAGAAGAGCGTGCTGGGCGAGTACACCCGCCTGTGGTACGACCGTACGAGCCCGTGGGAACGCGACATCGCCTGGTACAACCGCTTCCCGGCCGACGTCACCGTGAGCGCCCCGCGCGCCTACGTGGTGCCGCAGCAGTGGCGCGAAGCGATCGAGCGCCTGCAGTGGAACGGCGTGCGCATGGAGCGCGTGGAAGCCGACCGCATGCAGGACGTGGGCTACTACCACATCGTGTCGGTGGCATCGCGGCCGAACGCCTACGAAGGCCACATGTTCCACGACGAGGTGGTGCTGGAGAAACGCCAGGGCGCCGTGCAGCTGCGCGCGGGCGACTACATCGTGCCGCTGGACCAGGATCAGGCGCGTTACGCGGTCGAGACCCTGGAGCCGCTGGCGCACGACAGCTTCTTCCGCTGGGGCTTCTTCAACAGCGTGCTGGAGAAGAAGGAAGCGTATTCGGACTATGTGTTCGAGGACCATGCCGAGGAACTGCTGCGCGCGGAGCCGGCCCTGGCCGAGAAGTTCGGCGCGTGGAAGGCGGCCAATCCTGCGCTGCTGGCGAACCAGGAGGCGGTGCTGGACTTTATCTTTGCGAACTGCGAACGGTATCGCGAGCCGGAGTGGCGGCGGTATCCGGTCTTCATGATCGAGCGGTAAACAGAAAAACCGGGGCGTGCCCCGGTTTTTTATTCATACCACTACCCTCGGAACCGTCATCCCCGCGTAGGCGGGGACCCAAGTTTTTACGCACACCTCCTACGCTTGATGTAAGTGGCGACGCAACGAACTTGGGTCCCCGCCTTCGCGGGGATGATGTTACAAGGTGCAGCTAAGGACGCGCATCACTTCGACTCAGCAATCCACTGATCGACCTTGGCCTCCAGCACCGCCAGCGGCAGCGTCCCTTCCCCCAGCACGATCTCATGGAACTTCGGCAAACTGAACTTGCCGCCCATCGCCGTCTCCGCGCGCTTGCGCAGCTCCACGATCTTGAGCGAACCGATCTTGTACCCCAGCGCCTGACCCGGCCACACCATGTAGCGCTCGATCTGCGCGCGCGCTTCCTGTTCCGAATAGCCCAGCGTCTCCTGGAAGTACTGGATGCCCTGTTCACGGCTCCAGCCCTTGGCGTGCATGCCGGTGTCCACCACCAGGCGCGCGGCGCGCAGCATCTCGTCGTTCAGGTGGCCGAAGTAGTCTTCCGGCTTGTCGAACAGGCCCATTTCCTTGCCCAGGGTCTCGGCGTACAGCGCCCAGCCTTCGGTAAAGGCGTTGTTGCCGCCGAACTTGCGGAAGTTCGGCAGGCCCAGCTCCTGCACCAGCGCGATGTGGAAGTGGTGGCCCGGCTGGCCTTCGTGCAGGTACAGGGTCACCATGCCGGTGTTGCCATACTCCTTGGGATCGTTCACCACCGACCAGAACACGCCCGGACGCGAGCCGTCCACCGCCGGCGGGGTGTAGTGGTCCGAGGCCGTCGCGCGCGACAGTTCCGGCTCCAGGCGCAGGTCGAGCGGCGATTTCGGCATCAGGGTGAACAGGGCCGGCAGCTTGGTGCGCACCTTGGCGTCCAGCTCGCGGAACACCTCGATCACCTGCTGGTCCGAGGTGAAAGGCTTGTACTTCGGCTGCTCCGACACCCATTTCGGCAGGCCGGCGGCGGGACCGTTGTAGCCCATCTTGGGACCGATCTGGGCGTACTCGCCCTGGATGCGCGCCACTTCCTTGCGGCCGATCTCGTGGATCTGTTCCGGCTGCAGGTCGGTGGTGGTCATGGCCGCCACGCGCGCCTGGTACCAGGCCGCGCCGTTCGGCAGCGCGCTCCAGCCGGCGCTGGTGCGGGTCGCCGGCAGGTATTCCTTCTCGACGAAGTTGGCCAGGCGGGTCAGGGCGGGATTGAGCTTGGCGCCGATGGCCTTGCGGTAGCCATCGGTCAGGCTGCGCTTGTCGGCGGCCGGGAAGGCGGCCGGCATGCTCTTGACCGGGGTGTAGAAGATGCTCGCTTCCGGCGTGGCGGCGGCCAGCTGGCGCAGCTGCGGCAGCAGCGACTGCATCGGCTCGCGCGGATGCACGATGCCGGCCTTCATCCCTGCGCGCATGTTGGCGATCGCCTGGTCGATGTAGGGCGTGAGCTGGTTCAGGCGGTTCAGGTAGGCCTTGTAGTCCTTGACCGTGGACAGCGGCTGCGCGCCCTGGCCGCCGGCGTAGTTGGCCAGGATCACCGGCATGCTGACCATCTGGTCGACCGGCAGCAGGTGTTCCGGGAACTGGGACAGGCGCAGCGCGGTGTCGAGCTCGAACTTCAGGATGTCGTAGCTGGTCTGGTCGCGGGCGCTCAGCTTGTCGCGCGGGATCGCGCCCAGGCGCTTGAGGTAGCCGCGGTAGAGCGCGAACTGGCGCTCGCGGTTCTTGGGCGCGATCGACAGGCCCAGCTGGTCGATGAAGCGGTTGTCGCCGCCTTCGCTGGCGTACACCGGCTCGAAGCGCGCCAGCGCGTCGTAGTACTCGTCGGCCAGCTTGTTGATCGCCTTGCCCGGCTGGGTGTCCACGCGCTCGGTCTTGGCCGGCGCCGTCGTGGCCGCGGCGGCGGGAGAAAACGGTGCGCAGGCCAGCACGGCGGCCGCGGCGAGTGCCCCGAGCTTGAAGGTCTTGTTCATTTGTTGTTGTCCTCGTGGGGGTGGATGCTCAGTAGCTGGCCAGCGGCGTCAAGGCGCCGTTCTTGAAGGTATACACGGTGACGGCGGTCTTCTTCAGGTTGCCCTTGGGGTCGTAGCCATAGGTGCCGACCACGCCCTGGTAGCCGATGCTGTGCATGGCCTGGCCGACCTTGGCGGGATCCAGCGAATTCGCGCTCTTCATCGCCTGGGCGATGAACTTGGTCTGGTCGTAGAAGGAGGGCGCGTAGACGTCCGGCTCGCGCTTGAAGCGCTGCTTGTAGGCGGCCAGGAAGGCCGGGCCGCCCGGCTGCCTGGCGAGAATCGCGCCGGCCTGGGCGCAGCGCACGTTCTCGCCGACGGCGGGGCCGCCCAGCTTGGCCATCTCGGGGCTGCACAGGGTGTCGCCGCCCAGCAGCGGCACGTTCAGGCCGAGCTGCTTCATCTGGCGCGCCATCGGCGCGGCCTGCGGGGCGTAGCCGCCGTAGAACACGGCGTCCACCCGCTTGGCCTTGAGCGCGGTGAGGATGGCGGCGAAGTCGCTCGCCTTGTCGGTGGTGAACTCGTGACCCGCGACCTTCATGCCGACGCCCTGGGCCTGGCGCTTGAATTCCATCGCGATGCCCTGGCCGAAGGCGGTGCGGTCGTCGATCACGCCCACGTTCTTGACCTTCAGCTCCTTGGCCGCGTACGAGGCCACCGAAGCACCCACCTGGGTGTCGCTGGCGACGATGCGGAACACGGTCGGGTAGCCGGACTGGGTGATCTTGGGATTGGTGCCGACCGTCGACATCAGGATGCCGTTGTCGTTGTAGACGCGCGAAGCGGGAATCGCCACGCCCGAGTTGTAGGGCCCCAGCACGAACTTGACGCCGGCGTCGGCGAACTTCTGGGCCACGTTCACGCCCTGCTTCGGGTCGCCGCCGTCGTCCTCGGACTGCAGCTCGAAGCGGATGGTATTGCCGCCGACCTGGAGCTTTTGCGCGTTGAGTTCTTCGACGGCCAGGCGTACGCCGTTCTCGTTATCCTTGCCGGCGAAGGCATTCGCGCCGGACAGCGGGCCGCTCACGCCGATCTTGACGACCTGTTCGGCGGCGTTGGCATGGACGGCGAACAGCGCCGCCAGCGCCAGCGGCGCCAGTTTCATTGTGGATGGCATTCCATTGTCTCCGTTGATATCGCAACGGCCGCCATCATCGCATGAATTCGGAGCGCTTAACAAAGCCCATGGCGGCGTTGCATCGTCTTGCCCTGGGCCTTGTTAGGCGCTCAGGCGTTCAGGCCGCCATCCCATGCGAGATCAGCTCCAGCGGCAGCGCCGTCGTGCACTTGATCTGCTCCATCGAGAAGGCCGAGGAGACGCCGCTCAGGCGTGCGGTCTTGATCAGCTTCTTGTAGAAGCGGTCGTAGCCGGCGATGTCGGTGGTGACCACCTTGAGCAGGTAGTCGACGTCGCCGCTCATGCGGTGGAATTCCAGCACCTCGGGCAGGGCCTCCACGGCGGAGGCAAAGCGCGCCAGCCATTTCTCGTCGTGCTCGGGCGTGCGCACGCTGACGAAGACCGTCACCGGCAAGCCTACCTTGTTGCGGTTGACGATGCTGACCCGGCTTTCGATATAGCCCTCTTCTTCGAGGCGCTTGACGCGTTTCCAGCACGGGGTACTGGACAAGCCGACCTTCTCGCTCAGGCCGGAAATAGAGAGTGTGGCGTCCGCTTGCAGTGCCGCAAGGATCGCGCAGTCAAACTTATCGAGAGAATTCATGTGTCGATTTATTGATTATGAGAATGATTATGCTTCATTTCGACCATAAACCAGTGAATATAGGACATCCCTACCGAGATAACTCCGTACCATATTACTAAAAATAACAGTCTGCGCCGACTTTTTTTTGCATTTTTGTCACTTACTCATGACCATGGAAATCTACCTCGACGCCAACGCCACCTCCCCCGTACTGCCCGCCGCCATCGATGCCGCCAGCGCCGCCATGCGCGACTGCTTCGGCAATCCGAGCAGCAGCCATGCGGCCGGATTGCGCGCGCGGGCGCTGCGCGAGGCGGCAAGGGCGGCGGCGCGCCGGGTGATCGGGGCGCCCACGGGCAGGGTCATGTTCAACAGCGGCGCCACCGAAGGCATCCAGACCGCGGTGCTGTCGGCGCTGTGCGCGGTGCGCGAACGGCGCGCGCGCGGCGAAGCCTGCGGCGAGCTGCTGCTCTACGGCGCCACCGAGCACAAGGCGGTGCCGGAGAGCCTGGCGCACTGGAACCGTCTGCTCGGCACCGGGCTCGAACTGCGCGCGCTGCCGGTCGGCGGCGACGGCCGCCACCGGCTCGATGTCCTGCGCGAGCTGGCGCCGCGCGCGGCCCTGGTCTGCACCATGGCCGCCAACAACGAGACCGGCGTCGTGTCCGACCTGGCCGCGATTCAAGGCGTGCTGGAAGACTGCGCCAGCCCGGCGCTGTGGATGGTCGACTGCGTGCAGGCCCTGGGCAAGCTGCCGCTGGCCTTGGGCAGCAGCCGCATCGACTACGCGCCGTTTTCCGGCCACAAGCTCTACGCGCCCAAGGGCATCGGCATGCTCTACGTGCGCGAAGGCGCGCCCTACACGCCCCTGATGTGCGGCGGCGGCCAGGAAGAGGGGCAGCGCTCCGGCACCGAGAACATGGCCGGCATCGCGGCCTTCGGCGCCGTCCTCGACGCGCTGGAGCGGGGCGACACCTTCCGCAGCCATGCGGAACTGCTGGTCTGCCGCGAGCGCCTGGTGCAGGCCTTGCGCGCGGCCTTCCCGGACATCGTCTTCAATGCCCCGCTGGCGCCTGCGCTGCCCACCACGCTCAACTTCTCGGTCCCGGGCGCCGGCAGTTCGGACCTGCTCGAGATCTTCGACGCCGCCGGCGTGCGCGTCAGCGCGGGCTCGGCCTGTTCGGCGGCCAAGGCCGCGCCCAGCCATGTGCTGGACGCGATGGGCCTGCCGCTCGAGCGCAGCGCCGCGGCGGTGCGCCTGTCCTTCGGCCCCCTGGTCGACGACGCCACCATCGACCGCGCCTGCGCCAGGATCGCGCGCTGCGGCCGCGCCCTTGCCTTGTCGGTGCTGGCGCCGTCGCCGCTGCTCGGCAGGCCGCACGGCCTGGTGCAGCTCGATGCCGAAGGCAAGACCGGCTGGCTGCTGTTCGATGCGGACGCGCGCGCCTGCATCGCGATCGATCCCCCGGCCGCCCAGGCCGCGCGCGCGGCGGCCATGCTGCGCGCCGGCGGCTACCGCCTGCTGGCGGCCCTGCATACGGGCCTGGATGATGCGGGCGCGGCCAGCCTGTGCCGCGAGTGCGGCGGCGCGCCGGGCTGGCCGTTCGCCGCGGACGCCATCGCGTTCGGCGGCGAACGCCTGAGCCGCGTGGAGCACGGCGCCGGCAACGTCTACCTGTTCGGCGCAGCGCAGGAGCCGCGCTTCGTCTTTACCGGCGGCCGCGAGCTGTGGCCTGAACTGGCGCAGGGCGGCGTGCGCTGCGGCGCCGACAGTGAGCGTCCGGTCGCCGTGGCCGCGGCCACGCCACTGGGCGAAGAGGACATGGAACTCGACAGCGAGGCGGCGCTGCGCCTGCTGGAACAGCATCCGGATGCCCTGGTCATCGACGTGCGCGACCTGCGCGAGCACGGCGCCGGCGAGGCGCGCCTGCACGGCCGCCCGGCCCATAACCTGCCCTTGGCGCGCCTGGCCGAGCATAGCGGCCATTTCCTCGGCGGAGAGCACCGTCCGCTGCTCTTCGTTTGCCGCAGCGGCGCACGCAGCCTGCGCGCGGCGCGCGTCTTGCGCCAGCTGGGCCGCGGCCAGGCCTGGTGCCTGGCTGGCGGCCTCGCCCTCGTGCACTGACTCATCCAGGCAACAGGTAATCCCAACGGTCAGCCGTACTGGCCTTCTTTGTTCGTCAGCGCACAGTGTCCGCCATGCCATTCTTCTAGCATGGCGGAGGCCGTGCGCACCTAGGGAAGCACTGATTTATTCATGGCGGCGGCTTCGGCCACGAGAAAATGCACCCAGCGGCGTTGCAAATCCTCGCGATACCACGAGGTATCGCTCCGGTTTGCGCCTTGCCGGGCACATTTTTCGTGACCGATTCCTGCGCGCCAGAATAAATCAGTGCTTCCCTGGTCCAGCTGCGCAGGCCTCCGTGTCGAGGTCCCTGTTGAAACTGGAGAACAATCCGATGGCCGACGAGCCGCCTGCGCGTCCTGGCCCGGATCAGGACGATGACGCCCCCTTGCGGGCCGCCCCCCTGAGCGCGGCCCAGCTGGCCGTGCACGGGCGCCAGCTCGCCACCCGGCACCAGACGGCCGGCAGCGCACCCGCCGCCGACTTGCTGACCCTCCTGTCCGCGAACGCGGGCGCCATCGCGCGCGCCTGCGACACGCTCGATCGCGCGGCGCGCGCCGGCATCGAGGTCCCGGCCGCGGGCGCGCGCCTGCTCGACCAATACCACTTGGTGGACGCCCAGGTGCGTCTGGCGCGCGGCCGGCTGCTGCAGGGCGTGCGTCCGCTGCCGCGCCTTGTCGCCGGAGGCAATGCGGAAGGCGAGCCGCGCGCCTGGCGCCTGGTGCTGGAAGCCGTGGCCCATGGCGACGGCCGGGTCGAGCCCGACCAGCTGGCGCGCTTCCTGGCCGCCTACCAGGAAGGTGCGCCGCTGGCGCTGGCCGAACTGGATGCGCTGCCCTGCCTGCTGCGCCTGGCCCTGATCGATAACCTGCGCCGCCTGGCCGCGCGCGCGGCGCGCGCCTGCCTCGAACGCGACAAGGCCGCCGGCTGGGCCGTGCGCATGGTCGACACCAGCGAACAGCGTCCCGGTGACCTGATCCTGCTGGTGGCGGACATGGCGCGCGAAGTCCAGCCGCTGGGCAGCAGTTTTGTGGCGGAGCTGGCGCGCCGCCTGCAGGGGCAGGGTGGGGTACTGGCCCAGGCGCTGGACTGGATCGATGCGCGCCTGGCCGACGACGGGTCCGGCATCGCCCAGCAACTGCAGCTGGAGCGCAGCGAGCAGGCCGACGATGCGGTGTCGGCCGCCAACAGCCTGGCCAGCTTGCGCCTGGCGGGCGGCGTCGACTGGCGCGCCTTCGCCGAGGAGATCGGCGCCGTCGAACAGGTATTGCGCGCCGACCCGGACGGCAGCTACGCCCGCATGGACGGCGCCACCCGCGACGCGTACCGGCAAGCCGTCGAACAACTGGCCCGGGCAACGGGACACAGCGAGACCGAAGTGGCGCAGGAGGCGCTGGCCCTGGCCGGCATCCACCTGGCGCCGGGCGAAGGCGGGCTGGACCGGCGCACCCGCCACGTCGGCTACTACCTGGCCGGGCCGGGACGCGAGCAGCTGGAGGAACGCCTGCGCGCCGATACGGGACCGTCCCGCCGGCTGCGGCGCCTGGTCCGGCGCCGCCCCCTGGCCACCCGCATCGGCGCGGTTGTCGTCCTGGCCCTGCTGTTCGCGGCCACCCTCGTGGCCCACGCGCGCCAGGAGGGCGGCGGCGCCGGCCTGCTGGGACTGATCGCTCTGCTGGCCCTGGCCGGCGCGAGCGAGCTGGCGCGCGCCCTGGTGCGCATGATGGCGGGCTGGATCGCGCCGCCGGCGCCAACGCCGCGCATGGACTTCGGCGCCGGCATCCCGCACGGCGCCCAGGCCCTGGTCGCCGTGTCGGCCTCGCTGCGTGAGGGTGCCCAGATGCGAGGCCAGGTGGCCGCCCTGTGCCGCGACCTGGAGGTGCGCTACCTCGGCAACCGCGACCCGCGCCTGCGTTTCTGCCTGCTGGCCGACTTGCCGGACGCCGGCAGCGAGCAGATGCCGGGCGACCAGGCGCTGCTGGACGGCGCGCGCGCCGCCATCGACGCGTTGAACGCGAAATACGGCCATGAGCAGGTGGTCGAGACCTACGACGAACAGGGTGAGCCCGATGCGGCGACCGCCAGGATCGAACCCTTCCTGCTGCTGGTGCGCGCCCGCGCCTGGAGCCCCAGCGAACATGCCTGGATCGGGCGCGAGCGCCGTCGCGGCCAGCTGGCCGACCTGAACGACTACCTGTGCGGCGGCGCCCAGGGAACTGCAAGCGCGCAGTTCGTGCTGGCCGCCGGCGCGCTCCAGGGGCTGGCCGAGCTGCGCTATGTGATCGCCATCGATTCCGCCACCAGCCTGCCGATCGACGCCGCGCGCCGCCTGGTGGCGGCCATGGCGCATCCGCTCAACCAGCCGATGCTCGGTAAGGACGGCCGCGTGCTGGAGGGCCACGGCTTGCTGCGCCCCGGCGTGCGCGCGGCGCTGCCGGAGCAGGGTGCGACCCGCTACGAGCGGCTGTGGGCGGATGGCGCGGGCACCTGGGCCGCGCCTGGCGCAGGCTGCGGCGCCGGCACCGATCCCGGCCTTGGCTGGGCGGCCATCTACGACATCGATGCCTGGCAGCGCGCCTGCGGCGGCGACGGGCGCGGCGAGGGACGCTTCGCGCCGGGCTTGCCGGAAGAAGATCGCCTGCGCTGCGGCGCCGTGCCCGACCTGCAACTCGACGCCCTGCATCCCGCCACCTATGGCGAACATGCGCTGCGCCGCCACCGCGCCGCGCGCGCCCACTGGCAGATCGCGGGCAGCCTGGGAAGCCGGAAGAACCCGGCTCCGCTGGTGCAGCCGCATGCACGCTGGCGCCTGTTCGACCGCCTGCGCGAAAGCCTGGTCGCGCCCGCTCTGCTGGCGCTGCTGATCCTGTGCTGGTCGCTGCTGGCCGCCCCCGTCTTCTGGAGCATGGCCGTGCTGTCGGTGTACTTCCTGCCGGCCTTGCTCGGCAGCCTGGTGGCGCTGGCCGACCGGCCGCACGACGCACCCTGGCGCCAGCACCTGGACGGCTGGGCGCGCGGCGCGCGCGTGCCTTTGGTGCGCGCCGCGCTGTCGGCCGCCTTCCTGCCCCATGCCGCGTTTTGCCAGTTCGATGCCGCGATCAAGGGACTGTGGCGGCGCAACGTCTCGCGCCGGCGCCTGCTGGAGTCGCGCCCGGCCTTCCTGGCGCGCTCCGGCGCCGCCATCGACAGCAACTGGCGCAGCATGTGGTTCGCGCCCGCGCTGGCGGTCGGCCTCGCGCTGCTGCTGACCTTCGCCAACCCCTACGCCCTGTTCTCGGCCGCGCCGCTGCTGCTGGTGTGGTTCCTGTCGCCGACCCTGGCCTGGTGGATCAGCCAGCCGGCGCGCCCGCGCACGCCGCGCCTGGCGGCCGCCGAAAACGCCTTCCTGCGCGCGCTGGCGCGGCGCAACTGGAGCTTCTTCGAAGACCATCCGGGCGCCAAGCGCCTGGCGCCTGAAGCCGTGCTCGAGCATCCGCAGCCGGCCGTCGACGCGCGCGTCTCGCCGGCCGGCATGGGCCTGTCGCTGCTGGCCGGACTCGCCGCCCACGATTTCGGCTTCCTGCCGGCCGGCGCGCTGTTGAGCCGTACCCAGGCGATCCTGGCCTCGATGGAGCTGCTGGAGAGCTGGCGCGGGCATGTCTTCGAATGGTACGACGGCGCCACCCTGGCGCCGATCGAGCCGGCTTTTGTCTCCACCGCCGCCAGCGGCAGCCTGCTGCTGGCCCTCCGCACCCTGGCCGCCGGCCTGGACGAGCTGCCGGATCGCCCGGTACTGGAGCCGGCGCTGCTGGACGGCATTCGCGCGGCGCTGCGCGTGGTCGAGGACTGCGCAGCCGTTGCGCCGCCCGAACTGCAGCGCGCCGTGGCTACCGTCGCGCGCACCCTGGAGCCGGACCGCTGCCGCGCCACCGACACCTTGCCCGGCCTCGCCGATTGCCTGCGCGCGGTGGCCACCGAAGCGCTGCACCTCAGCCAGTCCATGCCCGAGAACGCGCCCGCCGCCCTGCGCGCCTGGTCCACGCGCCTGGCGAAGCAGTGCGACGCCCAGATGGAGGAGTTGTTCGCCCTGGCGCCCTGGATGCGCACGGCCCAGGAATACGTGATCGGCGCCGACCTGACCCGCATTCCCACCTTGCGCGAGCTGGCCGCCTTCGAGCCGCCGTCTTCGAACGCGGCGCTGGCGCGCCACGTGGCCCAGGGCCGGGACGGCGCGCGCCGCCGGCTGGCGCGCATAGCCGAGCTGGCGCAGCAGGCGCGCGAACTGGCGAACATGGACTTCCGCGCGCTCTACGACTCCGCCGCCGGCCTGCTGGCGGCGGGCTGGCACGTGCGCGACGAACGCCTCGACGCCGACAGCTGCGACCTGCTGGCATCGGAAGCGCGCATGGCCAGCTACGCGGCCGTGGCCCAGGGCCAGCTGGGACAGGAGCACTGGCAGTTGCTGGGCCGGCCGGTGCGCATCGAAGAAGCCGGCGCGCTGCTGCTGTCGCGCTGCGGCGCGCTGTCGGACTACCTGGCGCCCCAGCTCCTGATGCCGTCCTGGCGCGACACCCTGCTCGACGGCGCCGGGCGCGCCCTGGTGCGCGCCCAGGCCGCCCACGCGCGGCGCCACGACCTGCCCTGGGGCTTCTCGGAATCCGGCTGCAACGCGGTCGACGGCGCCGCGCGCTACCGCTTCAGCCGTTTCGGCATCCCGGCCGCTTCGCTGCAGCGGCGTGCGCCGGACGAGCTGGTGGCCGCCCCCTATGCCACCCTGCTGGCGCTGCCCGTGGCGCCGGCGCTGGCGCTGGCCAACCTCGAACGCCTGGGCGCGGCGGGGCTGCTGGGCGAGCATGGCTATTACGAGGCGGTCGACTACGCGCCTTCGCGCCTGCCGCAGGGTGAGCGCCAGGTAGTGGTGCGGGCCTGGGTGGCGCGCCACCAGGCCATGGGATTGCTGGGACTGGCGCAGGCCTTGCTGGAGGCGCCGATGCAGCGCCGCTTCATGGCCGACCCCGAGCTGCGCGCCGCCAGCGTGCTGCTGCAGGAAGCCTTGCCTGCTTCCGGGGCGGCCACGCCCGTGCGCTACGGCGCCGGCGTGGCCCAGGACGACTTGCCGCCGGCGCGCGCCTATGCCCGCGTGATCGCCCAGGGCGCCAGTGCGCTGCCCGAAGTCCAGTTGCTGTCCAACGGCACCCTGCACGCGGTGGTCGGTAGCGATGGCGCCGGTCCTACCCGTTGGGAAGGCAGTCTGCTCACGCGTTCCGGCATGGCCTGCTACGTGCGCGACGCCGACAGCGGCCAGCTGTGGTCCAACACCCCGCAGCCGGTCCTGGCCCAGCCGGAGCGCGGCGAGACCGTGTTCGCCGAAGGACGCGCCAGCTTCCGCCGCCACGACCACGGCATCGACATGGTGACCGACGTCGTGGTGGCGCCGGACGAGGACGTCGAGCTGCGCCGCATCCGCATCGCCAACCGCGGCGCGGCGCCGCGCACGCTGGAACTGACCAGCTGCGTGGAGCTGGTCGCGCCGCCGGTGGAAGCGGGCAGGAAAAGCGGCGTGTCCGCCTGGCTGGACGAGCAGGCCGGGGCGCTGATGTGCGTGACGGAACAGGACGCGCCGGTGGTCCTGCACCTGATGGCCTTGCGCGGCGAGGCCGGCGAAGAGAGCTGCGAGACCAGCCGCGCGCGCTTCCTGCGGCGCGGCCACGACCGCCGCGCGCCGCAGGCGGTACTGCGCGGCGGTGCGCTGCCGGGCGTCGATCCCGAACCGGAGCAGCCGTTGCTGGCGATGCGCCGCAGCGTGCGCCTGGCGCCCGGCCAGGAAGTCATTGTCGACCTGGTGCTGGGCGCCACCGGCGGCCTGGCCGCCGCGCGCGAGCTGGCGCAGCGCTTCCAGTCGGGCCATGCGGTCGACCATGCGGTCGAGGCGGCATGGACCCACGGCCAGGCTTTCCTGCGCCGCGTGGACGTCAGCGAGGCCGACGCCCAGCTCTACACCCGCCTGGCCGGCTGCCTGCTGCATCCAGTGCCGGCCCTGCGCATCGACGCCGCCGTCATCGCCCGCAATGTGCGCGGGCGTGAGGACCTGGCGCCCTACGGTATCGACGGGACCCTTCCCGTGGTGCTGCTGCAGGTGGGCCAGGGCCCGGAGTCCGGGCTGGTGCGCCAGACCCTGCAAGCCCACGCCTACTGGCGCAGCCGCGGCCTGGCCATTGACCTGCTGGTGCTGTGCGACAGCGCCGCTTCGCGCGAGCAGGTGATGCACCTGGCCGCGCCGGTGCTCGATCCGTCCACCTTCGAGCAGCCGGGCGGCGTGCACGTGCACCTGCTGCCCGAGGTGGCGCAGGAAGACCGCATCCTGCTGCGCTCGATCGCCAGCGCCGTGCTGTCGGACCAGCGCGGCGACCTGCACGACCAGCTGCGCCGGGCGGCGCGTCCACGCGGCCCGGCGCAGCCCGGCTTCGAACCCCTCTCCGAACAGCCGGCATGGACGGTGGACGCGCCGCCCCTGCAGGCGCCGCAGCTGGTCGACGACAACGGCATCGGCGGCTTCACCCCGGACGGGCGCGAATACGTGGTGAGGATCGGTCCCGGCGTGCCCGTTCCGCCCGCGCCCTGGGTCAACCTGCTGGCCAATCCCGACTTCGGCAGCGTGGTGTCGGAACGCGGCCATGCCACGAGCTGGAGCGGCCACCATGGCGCGCGCGTGAGCGCGGGCGACAGCGCGGACCTGGCGCCGCAGGCGGGCGAAGCCTTCTACCTGCGCGACGAGGACAGCGGCGCATTCTGGTCGCCCGCCCCCTGGCCGGCGCCGTCCGGCGAGCCTTACCTGACCCGCCATGGCTTCGGCTACAGCATATTCGAGCACCGGGCGCATGGCATCCGCTCCGAGCTGCGCTGCTTCGTGGCGCCGGATGCCCCGCTCAAGTATTCCGTGCTACGTCTGCGCAACGACAGCAGCGCGCCGCGCCGCCTGTCCGCCACTGCGTATGTGGAATGGATCCTGGACGCCCTGGGCGCCGCGCCGGGCCTGCAGGTCGTCACCGGCGCCGACCTGGCCAGCGGCGCGCTGTTCGCGCGCAATGCCTTCGGCGAGGGCTTCCGCGACAAGGTGGCCTTCCTCCACGCGGACGCCGAACAGGTGGCCACCACGGCCGACCGTCTCGAATTCCTCGGCCCCGCCGGGAATATGGCCCAGCCGGCGGCGATGGCGCGCGCCAGCCTGTCCGGCAATACCGGCGCGGGCTTCGACCCTTGCGGCGCGCTGCAGGTGGCGGTCAGCCTGCAGCCCGGCGAGGAGGCCGAGCTGGTGTTCGTGCTCGGGGTGGCCGGCCCCGGCAGCCTGGACGCCAGCCGCGTGGTCCAGCGCCACGGAGGTGCACAGGCGGC
Source organism: Massilia sp. DD77 (assembly GCF_036961685.1). Lineage (NCBI taxonomy): Bacteria > Pseudomonadati > Pseudomonadota > Betaproteobacteria > Burkholderiales > Oxalobacteraceae > Massilia > Massilia sp. DD77. The sequence continues at coordinate 84,031 of NZ_JBAMDH010000002.1, read as the reverse complement.
CGGTGCGGCCTGGGAGCAGTTGCGCCGCTGGTGGGAAGATACGCTCGGCGTCTTGGAGCTGCATTCACCCGATCCTTCGCTCGACCGCCTGGCGAACGGCTGGCTGCTCTACCAGGCCATTGCCGGCGCCATGGGCGCGCGCGCCTTCGCCCTGCGCCTTCAGTCGGCGCTGGCGGCCCTGCACGCGCGTCCGGAGCTGCTGCGCGAACAGCTGCTGCGCGCGGCGCGCGACAGCGCCGGCGCCGGCGCGGCGGCTCCGCCCGTCGAGGACTTCTTGTGGCTGCCCTATGCCGTGACGCGCTACACCGCCGTGACGGGCGACCATGCGCTGCTGGGCGAGCATCCCTTCGACCTGGGGGACGACCTGTACCAGCACTGCGTGCACGGTCTGCGCGGCTGCCTGCAGTTCGGCGCGCGCGGCCTGCCGCTGGCCGGCGCCCGCCTGCACCAGGAAGCGCAGGGGCCGGTCAGCCGCACCGAGAGCGTGCAGCTGTCCTTCTTCATGAGCGCGGTGCTGCAGCGCTTTGCCGACGTGGCCGACCGCCGCGGCGATTTCGGCTTCGCCACCACCTGCCGCGGCGCGGCGCTGGCGCTGGCGGCGCAGACCGAGGAACACGGCTGGGACGGCGGCTGGTACCGCTGGGCCTTCCTCGGCGACGGCAGCGCTCTGGGGTCCGGGGCCAACGGACTCTGCCGCATCGACCTGGCGACCCAGGCCTGGGCGCTGCTGGCCGGGGCGCCACGTGCGCCACAAGCCATGGACGCGGTGCGCGGCCTGGCCTTGCGTTCCGACCCGCCGTTCGACCGCCACTGGGCCGACGGGCTGGATGCCTGGCCGGGCCAGGACCACCGCGCCGCCGCCTGGGCCGGGATCGGCTTCGCCCGGCTGGGCGAGGCGCAGCGGGCCTGGGAGCTGGCGCGCCTGCTCGACCCGGCGCGGCGCACGGCCACGCTTGACGACTGCGAACGCTACGCGGGCCCCCCGTATTTCCTCACCGACGGCGTGCGCACGATTGAGCCCCATGTGGGCCGCGCCATCGGCGGCTGCTACACTGGCGCGGCTGCGTGGGCCTGGTTGCTGGTCGCGGAGTCGCTGCTGGGCCTCGAACGCAGCGGACAGCGCCTGCTGCTGGATCCGCGCCTGCCGCCGGCCTGGCCCGCATTCCGGCTGCGCTACCGCTACCGCAGGACGATCTACGAGATCGCGGTGCAGCGTGGCGGCGGACCGCAAGGCATGACGCTCGACGGCGAGCCGGTGCCGGAAGGCGGCATCGCCCTGGTGGACGACGCGCGCCTGCACCGCATCGAACTGCGCCTGGCGGGCGACAACGACGACAAAAGGACCAACACATGACCAAGACCATCCGCTGCGCCGCACTGCTGCTGGCCGCCGGCGTCACCGCAAGTACGGCCCAGGCGCTCGACTGGAGCGACAACGCCATCAGCTGGCGCTACGGCACCCGTTTCGCCGAACCCTTCAATCCGGACCACATCAACAAGCATGTGATCGCGCTGACCCACGCCAGCGGCTACAAGTACGGCAGCAACTACTTCAACCTGGACCTGCTCAAGTCGGACAGCAAGGACCCCAGGTCGCTGACCGACAGCTCGGGCGCGGAAGAAGCCTACCTGCTGTACCGCCACACGCTCGACATCGGTGCGCTCAGCGGCCGCGAGCTCCGTTTCGGCAAGATCAAGGGCCTGGGCCTGACGGCCGGCTTCGACCTGAACACCAAGGGGGACGTCGGCTACAACTCGCGCAAGCGCATGCTGGTGGCGGGCCCGACCCTGATGTGGGACGTGCCGGGCTTCCTCAACACCAGCCTGCTGCTGCTCCACGAAAGCAATGCGCCCAGCGGCGCCTTCCCGCCGATCTCCGGCGTGGCAGGCCGCCGCTACACCTTCGACAACCACCCCATGTTCAGCGCCAGCTGGGGCATCCCGGTGGCCGAGGGCTGGTCCTTCGAAGGCTATGCCAACTTCATCGCCTCCAAGGGACTGGACGAGGTGGGCAACCCGACCAGCGCCGAGACCAACATCGACATGCAGCTGATGTACGACATCGGCGCGCGCTACGGCCAGAAGAAGAACCGTTTCCGCATCGGCATCGAGTACCAGTTCTGGAACAACAAGTTCGGGAATTCGCGCGTCACTACGGGTGGGCGCGGGCAGCGGGCCAGCACGCCGATGGTGCGTGCGGAGTATCATTTCTGACGCTGGCTACGGCCTGCTGCCCCGCACGCCGTAGCTGCCAGTGGCAGCTACGGCGGTTTTCCGGCTAAGGTTTCAATTCGCGCGACAGCGAGTAGGGCGCATCCTGCTCGCGGGTCCCCCGCTTCGTGTTCGGCTTGGCCGACATGCTGAACTCCAGCTTCGCGCCTTTCATCAGCTCATCGTGGCCCAGCCAGGTGCGCTCGATGGCGCGGCCGTTGACGCGCAGCGCGTCGACATAGCGGCCGTCGCCCTGTGCGTTCACCGTGAAGCTGCGCCCGTTCTCAAGCCTGACGGTGGCCTTCTTGAACAGTGGCGTCCCCACCACGTACTGGTTCACACCCGGCGTGACCGGATAGAAGCCGAGCGCCGAGAACACGTACCAGGCCGAGGTCTGGCCATTGTCTTCGTCGCCGCAATAGCCGTCCGGGGTGGGTGCGTACATGCGGTCCATGGTCTCGCGGATCCAGTGCTGGGCTTTCCACGGGGCGCCGGCGTAGTTGTACAGGTAGGTCATGTGCTGGATCGGCTGGTTGCCGTGGGCGTACTGGCCCATGTTCGCGATCTGCATCTCGCGGATCTCGTGGATCACCGAGCCGTAGTAGCTCTCGTCATAGATCGGCGGCAGCGAGAACACCATGTCGAGCTTGTCGACGAAGGCCTTGCGTCCGCCCATCAGGTCCGCCAGCCCGGCCACGTCGTGGAACACCGACCACGAGTAGTGCCAGCTGTTCCCCTCGGTGAAAGCGTCGCCCCATTTGAAGGGATTGAAGGGCGTCTGGAAACTGCCGTCGCGCTTGCGGCCCCGCATCAGGCCCGTCTCGGGGTCGAACAGCTTGCGGTAGTTCATGCTGCGCTGGGCATAGATGTCGATCTCGGACTTCGGCTTGCCCAATGCTTTTCCGAGCTGGTAGATGGTGAAGTCGTCGTAGGCGTATTCCAGGGTGCGGGCGGCGTTCTCGTTGATGCCGACGTCGTAGGGCACGTAACCGAGTTCGTTGTAGTACTTCACGCCCGCGCGGCCCACGGCCGTCATCGGCCCTTCGTTGTTGGCCCCTTTCTTGAGGGCCTGCCACAGGGTCTCGATGTCCTGGCCGCGCACGCCCTTGATCCAGGCGTCCGCCACCACCGAGGCTGAATTGTTGCCGACCATGATGTCGGCGTAGCCTGGGCTGGACCATTCCGGCAGCCAGCCGCCTTCCTTGAAGGCGTTGGCCAGGCCTTCCTGCATCTCGCTGTTGATCGAGGGGTAGACCAGGTTCAGGAAGGGGTAGAGGGCGCGGAAGGTGTCCCAGAAGCCGGTGCCGGCGAACAGCCGTCCGGGCAGGACCTGGCCGTTGTAGGGGCTCCAGTGCACCGGCTTGCCGGCGGCGTCCAGCTCGTACATCTTGTTCGGGAACAGCACGGTGCGGTACAGGCTGGAATAGAAGGTGCGGGTCTGGTCGACCGAGCCGCCTTCGACCTGCAGCCTGCCGAGCACCCCGTTCCACGCGGCCTTGCCCTTGGCGCGGGTGGCCTCGAAGTCGTCCTGGGCCAGCTCGCGCTTCAGGTTCAGTTCCGCCTGCTCGAAGCTGATGAAGGAAGAAGCGACCCGCATGTGCACTTTCTGGCCCTTGGCGGTCTTGAAGCCGATCAGGGCTCCGCTATGCTCGCCTTCCATCTCCAGCCGGCCTTCGGCCAGCTTGTCGCCCTGCCAGGTATCGCTCGACGCGAAAGCCTGGTCGAACTCGATGACGAAGTAGTTGCGAAAGTTCTTCGGCAGCGGACCGCGCGCATGGCGGGTGCTGTAGCCGATCACCCTGCGCTGGTCAGGCAGGATCTTGACGTAGGAACCCTTGTCGAAGGCGTCGACCACGACGTAGCTGGCGTCCGACTTCGGGAAGGTGAAGCGGAACTGGGCGGCGCGCTCGGTCGGTGCAATTTCTGTGGTGACGTCGGCGTCGGCCAGGTAGACGCTGTAGTAATAGGGCTTGGCGGTTTCCGACTTGTGCGAGAACCAGCTGGCGCGCGCATCCTGGTTGAAACGCTTGGCGCCGGTCACCGGCATGACGGCGAACTGGCCGTAGTCGTTCATCCAGGGCGAAGGCTGGTGGGTCTGCTTGAAGCCGCGGATCCTGTCGGCGTCGTAGGTGTAGGCCCAGCCGTTGCCCATCTTGCCGGTCTGCGGCGTCCAGAAGTTCATGCCCCAGGGGACGGCGATGGCCGGATAGGTGTTGCCGTTCGAGAGCTCGGGCTTGCTGGCCGTGCCCATCAGGGGATTGACCCATTCGACCGGGTCGCTCAGCTTGCCGACGACCTGGGCGGAGGCGCTGAATGCGCAGCTGGCCAGCAGGGTGGCGGCGCAGCGGATGATCGTGTTCGTCTTCATAAGTCGTCTCAGTAGCGGGTCTGGGTGTAGGGACGGGCGGCGTGCTCCTTGCCCCAGTCCTTGTTCGGCGTGGCCTGCATGGTGAACACCAGTTCGCCGCCGGCGACGATGTCCTCGTGGCGCAGGAAGGTCCGGGCCAGCGGCTTGCCGTTCAGGGTGACGCGGCCGACATACGCATTCGATGCCGAGAGGCCCTCGGCGCGCACCGTGAAGCGCTTCCCGTTCGGCAGGTTCAGGGTCGCCTTGTCGAGGAAGGGGCGGCCGATCACGTATTCGTTCGAGGCCGGGGCCACCGGATAGAAGCCGAGCGCGGTAAAGGCGAACCAGGCCGACATCTGGCCCAGGTCGTCGTTGCCGGACAGGCCATCCGGGCGGTTGGCGTACTGGGTCGCCATGATGTGGGTCAGGCGCTCCTGGGTGCGCCAGGGCGCGCCGGCGTAGTTGTACAGGTAGGCCACGTGGTGCGAGGGCTCGTTGCCGTGGGCGTAGTGGCCGATCAGGCCCGAGATGTCTTCCATGTGGGCGTAGACATTGTCCGCGACCTTGGCGTCGAACACCTGGTCCAGCTTCGATACCAGGGCCGCGTCGCCGCCCAGCATGGCGATCAGGCCGGCGTTATCGTGCGGCATATACCAGGAATACTGCCAGGCGCTGCCTTCCGTGTAGTCGCTGCCGAAGTTCGACTGCACCGGATTGAAGGGCGTACGGAACTCGCCCGTGGACTTGCGGGCGCGGATGAAGCCCGTCTCCTTGTCGAACACGTTGCGGTAGTTCTGGGCGCGCCCGTAGTAGCGCGCGGCCACGTCCTTCCTGCCCATCTTATCGGCCATGCGGGCGATGGTCCAGTCGTCGAACGCGTATTCCACGGTTTTCGACGCCGCTTCCGGCTCGCGGTCGATCGGCACGTAGCCCAGCTTCATGTAGTGTTCCAGCCCGCCGTAGGGGCCGTATTCGGCGCTGGCGGTCATCGCGGTCAATGCCTGGCCGGCGTCGAAGCCGCGGATGCCTTTCATGTAGGCGTCCGCGATCACCGGCACCGCGTGGTAGCCGATCATGCACCAGGTCTCCAGGCCGTGGAAGGACCACACCGGCAGGATGCCGTAAGGGCTGTGCCGCTGCGCGGCGATGAGCGAGTTGACGAAGTCGGCGTTGCGCTTTTCCGGGGCCAGCAGGGTGAGCAGCGGGTGCAGGGCGCGGTAGGTGTCCCACAGCGAGAAGGTCGAGTGGAAGCGGAAGTCCTTGGCCTGGTGCACCGCGTTGTCCGGCCCGCGGTAGCGGCCGTCGCGGTCCATGAACAGCGAGGGGGCCAGCATGCTGTGGTACAGGCTCGTATAGAACATGGTGCGCATCGGTTCCGGCGCATCGGCCTTCACCGCCGACAGCGCCTCGTTCCAGGCCGCGCCGGCGCGGGCGCGCTCGGCGTCGAAGTCCCAGCCCGGCATCTCGTCCAGGTTGGCCAGCGCATTGTCTTCGCTCACCGGCGAGACCGCGACCTTCACCATGAGCGTCCCGTCGCTGGGAACGCCGAACTCCAGCGCCGCGACCAATGCCTTGCCTTCGACCAGGACCTTGTCCGCCGGGGTCTTGCCGGGCGGCGCGAAGCCGCGGTATTCGACTGCTTCCTCGCGGTTGTGCAGCTGGTGCGCGCTCATCGGGCGCGAGAACTTCACCGCGAAGTAGAGCTGGCGGCCCGGCGCCCAGCCGCGCGTCTCGCGCATGCCGGTGAGGGTGCTGGCGTCGCGCACGCGCAGGCGCGACCACAGGTTCTTGCTGCCGTAGTCGTAGATGCTGGAGCGCAGGTCGAGCATCACCTTGGCCGGCGCATTCTTGTGGAATTGGTAGCGGTGCAGGCCCACGCGTTCGCTGGCGGTGAGTTCGACGTCGACCTCGTTGTCCTGCAGGCGTACGGCGTAGTAGCCCGGCTCGGCCTTTTCCTGCGCATGCGAGAAGCGCGAGCGGTAGCCGGAGAAGGGACGCTCGGGATAGCCCGGTTCCAGCTTGGTTTCGCCGCTGTAGGGCATCAGGAGCACGTCGCCCAGGTCGGAGTGGCCGCTGCCCGAGAAATGGGTGTGCGAGAAGCCGAGGATGGAATTGTCGTCATGGCGGTAGCCGGATGCCCAGGGATAGCTCTGGCGGAAGTGGCGTACCTGCGTGTCCGGGCTGAGCTGCACCATGCCGAAGGGCCGGCTGGCGCCGGGGAAGGTATGGCCGTCGCCGCCGGTGCCGATGAAGACGTTGACGGCCGCCGCCGGACTGCCGGGCGCCGCGGCCTGCGCCGGCAAGGGGCCCGCGGCCAGCACCGCCAGTATGCTCAGGAACAAGGGACCGCAGTGGAATCGGGTGTTCATCGTGTCTCCATAACCGGTAATGCCGACCTGAAACTTATATGCCGAGTTTGCTTTACCGGCAAGACATGTGCGGGAAAACGCCCGATCTTTAGGCCCGTTTACTAAACATGGTTTCAAGAGGCAGGCGCCGGCATGCGTGGCGGTTTTCTTCTGGAAAACGGAAGTGATCCATCCCATTTCTCATCTTTTATAGATAAGGCGAATCGCTACAATCGTCGGTCATGTTCTTTTAATAAAGTGTGGAGACGATGAACGAATTCCTGGGATCGGCGATGTCTTCGCTGGCGCAACTCTTCGGCGGCAGCATGGGCTGGGCCATCCTGGCGCTGGCCTTGGTCGTGCGCCTCGCCTTGCTGCCCCTGACCCTGCGCCTGGCGCGCAAGATGCTGGCGAACCAGCACAAGTTGAAGGAACTGCAGCCGCAAGCCGACGCCATCAGGCAGCGCCTGGCGGCCGACCCGAAAGCCATGTTCGCCGCCATCTCGGCCCTGTACCGGGAACACGGCGTCTCGCTGCTGGACCGTTCCGCCCTGGTGGGCGCGCTGGTCCAGTGGCCCGTGTTCGCCCTGGTGGTCAAGGCGGTCGGCAATGCCGGCGCCGGCGCCTTCCTGTGGATCAGGAATCTGGCGACGCCCGATACCGCGCTGACGATGCTGGTGCTCTTGCTCACGGCTGTCGCCGCCTGGGCCATGCCTTCGGCCTCGGGTACGCCCATCCTGATGCTGGTAGTGCAGGTCGTGGTGATGGCGCTGGTGATCTGGAAACTGGGCGCCGGGATGGGCCTGTACTGGGCGGCGGCGTCCTTCGTGAACGTCCTGCAGGGGGGCTTGCTGCGGTTCGAACAGCGCCGCATGCGGATGCCCGCCAAGGCATGAAACGCTTGGTGCATATTATCGGAATAACAATTTAAAATCGCTCAAGTGCTGTAGATAAAAATGCAATAGTGTAGGGCGGCAGGACAAGGCGGATTTCACTGCAATTGCAAAAATTGCATCATGAAAACCACCTTCCTGCCCCCACTTCTTTCCGTCCTGCTGGCTTGGGGCCCGGCATGCGCGGCGCCCGGCGAGCACAGGGAATTCGAAGCCACCCTGTACGCACCCTTCCAGGCCACGGCGGTCCAGCGCAGCTTCACCTTGAGCTTCGACTATCCGGGTCGCGAGCGCAAGGGCATCGTCGACTGGCGCGTCGAACTGCTTCGCCCCAATGGCCGCGTCGCGCTGCGCTGGCGCGGCCAGGCCAGGCTGACCGGATCGGCTGGCAGCGTGACGGTGCCGTGGTCGGGACGGATCGGGCCTGCCCCGGCGCCGCCGGGCATCTACCGGGTGCGCATGCATGCCGCGCCGCGCGGCGAGGCGCACGAGGCGCACGAGGCGATCACGCAGGGCTGGGAGATCGCGGTCGGCGCCCCGCCCATGCAGCGCACCGTGCGCATGCCCCGTTTCGAGGCCTTGCCGGGCGCCGTGACGACACCGGGCGCCGCCCCGGCGCCTGGTGCGCTGCCCTACACCGTCTACCTGGGCAACCTGCACAGCCAGACGAATCACAGCGATGGCGGCGCCGAGGTCACGGACTGCAAGGGCGCGCAGTCGCCGCTGACTGCTCCCCACGGTCCGGAGGCCGCCTACGCCTTCGCCCGCAACCAGGGGCTCGACATCCTGGTCGCCTCGGAGCACAACCACATGTACGACGGTTCCGAAGGCAGCGCACCGGAAGCCGACCCGGCCAAGGCAAAGGCGCTGTACCAGGCCGGCCTGGCCAGCGCGGACGGCTTTTCGCGGGCGCATCCCGGCTTCCTGGCGCTGTACGGCATGGAGTGGGGCGTCATCAACAAGGGCGGCCACGTGAACATCTTCAACAGCCGCGAGCTGCTGGGCTGGGAGACGAATGCCAAGGGCGAGCTGCTGGCCGACACGCTGACGCCGCGCGGCGACTATGCCGCCCTCTACACCCTGATGCGCGAGCGCGGCTGGGTGGGGCAGTTCAACCACCCGGCCCAGACGGGGCAGTTCATCGTGAACGGCGTCCCGCTGGCCTACACCGCCGACGGCGACGAAGTCATGGCCTTGTGCGAGGTGGTGAACAGCACCGCTTTTTCGACCAACCTGGCCGAAGCGGAAACCCGGCGCAGTCATTTCGAGGCGGCCTGCAACCGCCTGCTGGAGGCGGGCTATCACCTGGCCTTCAGCACCAACCAGGACAACCACTGCGCCAACTGGGGCGCGTCCTATACCAACCGCACCGGGGTGCTGATCCCGGCCGGAACAAAGCTGTCGCAGGACAGCTTCGTCGAAGCGCTGAAGGCGCGGCGCGTGTTCGCGACCATGGACAAGGGCTCGCAGCTGGTCTTGAGCGCGAACGGGCGCATGATGGGCGAGCGTTTCCGCAACAAGGGGGCGTTGGAGCTGGTGGCGAACTTCGCCAGCAGCGCCGGCAGGCAGGTGGCGGCGGTGGCCATCATGGAAGGCGTCCCGGGGCGCAATGGCCAGGTGAGCCGGCTATCGGGCACGGCGACGACCAGCTTCACGCCGGCGCCGGGCGAGCATTTTTATTACGCGCGCATCACCCAGGACGACGGCAACCTGCTGTGGTCGGCGCCAGTATGGGTAAGCCAGGAATGATCAGAAACCGAGACCTTCACCAGCGCCCAGCAGGGTCGCGATGCCGAGCACCGCGAAGACCACGGCCGCGATGCCGTGCACCAGCTTGACCGGCACCCGGTTGGCGATGCGCTCGCCGAAGTACACGGCCGGCACGTTGGCCAGCATCATGCCCAGTGTGGTGCCGGCGATGACGGCGGCCATCGACTCGTAGCGCGCGGCCAGGGCGACGGTGGCGACCTGGGTCTTGTCGCCCATCTCGGCGATGAAGAAGGCGATCAGGGTGGTGAGGAAGACGCCGTGGCGGGCCAGGCGCGTTTCCTCTTCGTCGATCTCGTCCGGCACCATGATCCAGGCCGCCATGCCCAGGAAGGACAGGCCCAGCACCCAGCGCATCACGTTCGGTCCGAGCAGCTCGCTGACCAGGGCGCCCACCGCCGCGGCGAAGGCGTGGTTGGCGATGGTGGCGGCGAAGATGCCGAACACGATCGGCAGCGGACGGCGGAAGCGGGCGGCGAGGAGGAAGGCAAGCAGCTGGGTCTTGTCGCCGATCTCGGCGAGCGCCACGATGCCGGTCGAAACGAGGAAGGCGTCCATGAAGTGAAAGAAGTGAAGCGGAAGAAGTGAAACGGGCGAAGTGAAGCAGGCGAAGTGAAGCAGGCGAAGTGAAGCGGAAAGCGCGGTGAGGCGGAAGGCGCGATCATAGCAGAGTCGGGGCGCCGTGCCGTGTACATACGGCGAGTTTGCCGCGCGGCTTGGCATGCTTTCACTGGCGGAGGCCGCATGCTATTCTGCTCGCGCCCGCAGCCCTACCGGGGCTGCCATCCCTGCGAGAGACCATGAAGACACGCTTCCTGCCGCACGCCGCCGCCGCCCTGATCCTGGGCGCCTGGACCGCCAGCGCATTCGCGCTCGACCCCTTGAGCTACGCCAGATACGACCAGGTCAAGACCAGTGCCCTGCACATGGACCTGAAGGCCGATTTCACCCGCAAGACCCTGGCCGGCCACGCCGAGCTGACCCTCGACTGGCTGGACAAGTCCGCCGCCACCCTCGACCTGGACACGCGCGAGCTGGCGATCTCGAAGATCGAGGCCCAGGACGCCGCCGGCGCCTGGCGCCCGGCGCGCTACACGCTGGACAAGCTGGACAAGGAAAAGGGCCAGGCCCTGCACATCGCCCTGCCGGGCCAGCCGAAGAAGGTGCGCATCTTCTACCGCACCGCGCCGGCCGCCACCGCCCTGCAGTGGCTGACGCCGGCCCAGACCATGTCGGGCAAGCGGCCCTTCATGTTCAGTCAGTCGCAGTCGATCAATGCGCGCTCGTGGGTGCCGATCCAGGACACGCCGGCGGTGCGCTTCACCTACACCGCCCGCATCCAGGCCCCGGAAGGCCTGCGCGTGGTCATGAGTGCGGAGAATGATCCACAAGCGTCAGGCAAGGGCGGCTGGACATTCAGGATGCCGCAGCCGGTCCCGTCCTACCTGCTGGCGATCGGCATCGGCGAACTGGATGTGCGCAGCCTGGGCCCGCGCACCGGCGTGTACGCCGAGCCGAAGCGCATCCAGGCCGCCGAGTACGAGCTGGCCGACACCGAGAAGATGGTGGCCGCCGCGGAATCGCTCTACGGCCCCTATCGCTGGGGGCGCTACGACATGCTGGTGCTGCCGCCGTCCTTCCCGATCGGCGGCATGGAAAACCCGCGCCTGACCTTCCTGACCCCGACCATGATCGCGGGCGACCGCAGCCTGGTCGACCTGATCGCCCACGAGCTGGCGCACAGCTGGTCGGGCAACCTGGTGACCAACGCCTCGTGGAAGCACTGGTGGCTCAACGAAGGCTTCACGACCTACGTGACCACCCGTATCCTGGAAAAGATCTACGGCGAGGACGTGGCCACCATGAACCTGCAGCTGGAGCAGGAAGAGGCCCTCGCACACCTCAAGACCCTGCCGCCGGCCAAGCAGGCCCTGGTGACGCGCGATCCGGACACCTCGTCGGAGCACTACACCGACGAGGAGCTGGCCTATCCGAAGGGCGCCTGGTTCCTGCGCACCCTCGAGCAGCGCGCCGGCCGCGCCGCCTTCGACCCCTTCCTGCGCGGCTGGTTCGACCAGCACGCCTTCCAGAGCGTGACCACCGACCAGTTCGTGGCCTACCTGCGCGCCAATCTGCTGGCCAAGCACCCGCAGGTCATGAGCGACGCGGAGCTGGACGAATGGCTGTACGGCCCGGGCATCCCGGCCAGCGCCCAGCGCGCCGTCTCCAGCCGCTTGGCGAAGCTGAACGCCACCACCGATGCCTGGCTCAAGGGCGAGCGCAAGACCGCCCAGCTGGACACAAAGAGCTGGAACGCCAGCGAGTGGATGAAGTTCCTGAACGACATCGACAACAAGGCCAGCGCCAGACAGCTGGAAGAACTCGACAAGGCCTTCGGCCTGGCCAGGACCGGCAACAACGAAGTCGCCTTCCGCTTCTACCGCGCCGCGGTGCACGCGGGCTACCGCGGCATCCGCCCGAACCTGGAAGCCTTCCTGATGAGCGTGGGCCGCCAGAAGTTCGTGGTGCCGCTGTACGGCGCCCTGCGTGCGAAGAGCGAGGACCGTGTATGGGCCGAGCGCGTCTACCGGGCTGCGCGCGAGCGTTACCACCCGGAGACGCAGTCCAGCGTCGACAAGCAGATGAACAAACAGTAAGGGGATGACGATAGTGCAAGCAATGAACCGACTCGCGGCCGCGATCCTGATCGCCTTGTCGACCACTGGCGCGGCGCTCGCCCAGGCGCCGGCCGTCGCCACTGCCTCCCAGGCGCCGGCGTACAATCTAGAAGCCGACGTCAAGCGCGTCATGAAGGAATTCGACGTGCCGGGCATCGCCATCGCCGTCGTCAAGGACGGCAAGGTGCTGGCGGCGCAAGGCTTCGGCGTACGCAAGCTGGGCGACCCGACACCGGTGGACGGCAAGACCCTGTTCGAGATCGCCTCGAACTCCAAGGCCTTCACGGCAGCCGGCCTGGCGATGCTGGTCGACCAGGGCAAGCTGTCCTGGGACGATCCCGTCATCAAGCACCTGCCGGACTTCCGCATGTACGACCCCTACGTGACGGCCGAGATGACGGTGCGCGACCTGCTGACCCACCGCAGCGGCCTTGGGCTGGGCGCGGGTGACCTGATGTGGTGGCCGACCACCACCTTCAGCACCGACGAGATCATCCACAATCTCCGCTACATCAAGCCGGCGACCAGCTTCCGCAACAGCTACGCCTACGACAACCTGCTCTACATTGTCGCCGGCAAGATCATCGCCATGAAGTCCGGGAAGCCCTGGGGCGAAACCATGCGCGAGTGGATACTCAAGCCGGTCGGCATGGACACGACCACCACCAGCCTGGAGGAGCATGCGAACAACGGCAACGTGTCCGCCCCGCACAGCAAGATCAACGGCAAGGCCGCGGTGGTCAAGCCCATGCCGGTGGCGAACGCGATCGGCGCGGTGGGCATCAACACCAATACCGAGGACATCGCGCGCTGGATGAATGTCCTGCTCGACGAAGGCCGGGTGGGCAAGGACGCAAGCGGCAAGGAAGTGCGGCTGTGGTCCGAGAAGCAGGCGCGCGAGATGTGGACCGCGCAGACCCCGATGAAGATCAACCAGCCGCGTCCTCCGCTGGCAGCCACCAAGCCGAACTTCTACGCCTATGGCCTGGGCTTCCAGCTGCGCGACTACCAGGGCAAGCTGGTGGCCATGCACGGCGGCGCGCTGCAGGGCTTCTATTCGCGCGTGCTGCTGGTGCCCGAAGTGAAGCTGGGCATCGCGATCTTCACCAACGCCGAGAGCGGCCCCGCGCTCAACGCGCTGCAATACCGCCTGATGGACCAGTACCTGGGCCTGGCGCCCACCGACTGGATCGGCCGCATCGCCGACGTCGACAAGGAGATGCACGCCAAGGAGCTGGCGCGCGTCAAGAAGGAATCGGCGACGCGCGCGGCGCACAGCAAGCCCTCGCTGCCCCTGGCGGCCTACGAAGGCCGGTACCAGGACGCCTGGTACGGCATCGCGACCATCAAGAAGGCGGGCAACAAGCAGGTGATGAGCTTCTCGCGCACGCCGGACCTGACGGGCGAACTGGAGCACTTCCAGCACGACACCTTCATCGTGCGCTGGAAGGAACGCAACTTCAACGCCGACGCCTACGTGACCTTCTCGCTCGACCACGACGGCAGCATCGAGCGCATGCGCATGAAGCCGATCTCCACCGAGACCGATTTCAGCTATGACTTCCAGGACTTGCTGTTTACGCCGGTGAAGGAAGAGAAGAAAGAGAAGTAAGCGGCAAGCGCCGCGCACTGCACTGACATTGAGTTAGCCGGCGCCCGTCGTTCCGGCCTTCGCCGGAACGACTTTCATGTGCCAGCGAATGTCATTGCAGTCGAAGCTGTTCGAATTCGACCTGACAGCGAGGAGCATCGATGAGCACTTTCTGGCAAACCCGCCGCACCTGGCTGCGCAGCGCGGCAGGCCTGGCCCTGGGCGGAACGGCCGCTGGCGCATCCGCCGTGGACGAGCCGTGGCCACCGGGCCAGAAGTGGGACAGGCTGGCCGCCAGCTACGAGGTCGCCCCCAACCTGGCGAACCTGGAAAACGGCTACTACGGCATCATGGCCAGGCCGGTGGCCGAGGACTTCAAGCGCAACATCGATTACCTCAACCGGAATAACTCCCACTTCCTGCGCCGCGAATTCGACCGCGAGGGTGTCGAAGCAATCCGGGCCACGCTGGCGGCCTACGCCGGCGCCGCCACCGGCGAAATCGCGCTCACCCGCGGCGCCACCGAGTCGCTCCAGCTCCTGATCGCGAACTACCGCCTGCTGAAGGAGGGCGACACCCTCATGGTGGGCAATCTCGACTACGACGCGATGATCGACGCCATGCAGGACAAGGCGCGCCGCCACGGCTGCGGGCTGGTCAAGGTCGAGCTGCCCGAGCCGACGACCCGGCAGCGCGTGATCGACGCCTACGACAAGGCGCTGCGCGCCCATCCGCGCACCCGCCTGCTGCTGCTCACCCACGTCAGCCACCGCACCGGACTGGTGCTGCCGGTCGAGGAACTCATCCGCCTCGCCAAGGGACGCAATGTCGACGTCATCCTCGACGCCGCCCACTCCTGGGGCCAGCTGGACTACCGGATTCCCGCCCTGGGCGCGGACTTCGTCGGCGCCAACCTGCACAAGTGGATCGGCGCGCCGCTGGGACTGGGGTTTCTCTACATCCGCGCCGATCGCCTGCAGGACATCGCCGTCGAACGGGGCAACAGCCTGTTCCCGGAGACCGACATCCGCGCGCGGGCGCACACGGGGACGACCAACGCCGCCGCCGTCATGACGATTCCATCCGCCTTGACATTCCATGCCAGGATACCGCTGGCCGAACGCAGCGCGCACCTGCGCGGCCTGCGCGACCACTGGGTGCGCCAGGTGCGTGACCTGCCCCAGGTCGAGGTGCTGACGCCGGAGGAAGCGGGCATGGCCGGCGCCATCACCTCCTTCCGCTTGAAGGGACGCACCAGCTTCGAAGCCAATGCGGCGCTGGCGCGCACCCTGGCGGACGAGTACCGCATCTTCACCGTGGCCCGCAGCGGCGCGGCGGGCGGCGGCTGCGTCCGCGTCACCCCGTCCTGGTTTACCCGCAAGCCCGAGCTGGACCGGCTGGCGCAAGCGATCCGGGCGCTCGCCGCCCGGACCTGAAGGCCAGCTTACTTGCCGTTCCAGACCTTCAGCATGTCATCCGAGCCTTGCGCACGGATGCCGTTGTCGGTCAGGATCGCCTCGGTGGTGTCCAGGATCGCCTTGCGCGGCAGGACGATGGTCTCGCCGTAGCGCTGTTCGAAACGCAGCACGATCTGCTCGTCCTTGAGGTCGCGCAGCAGCGCCACCAGGTGGCCCAGGCTGCGCACCGGCTTGCCGTTGACCGACTCGATCACCGAACCGAAGCGGTTGGAATAGCCGCTCACCAGCTTGTGCGGGAAGAAGGGCGCGCTGATCACCACCAGTTCCTCGTGCTCGGCATCGGGCGAATCGCCGCGGCGCGTGATCAAGGGGCTGGCGTTGAAAGCATAGCCATGCATCGCGCCGGCGTTGTTGCCGATGAAGCTCAGGAACTCGGCGCTGGCGCGGGTGAACACGATCGGACCATAGATGAAGTAGGGCGGGTAGCCGCCGTTCAGGTCCGGAATCAGGAGCGGACGCGGACCGGTGGCCGGCACCTCGACCTTCATGCTCTTGCCGTTGCGGACGATGGTCATCGGCACCTTGCCGTTCTTCGCCACCTGCTGGATGCGGTACTGGAAGCGCACGCGCAGGTTGGAGCCCAGCTTCACCATTGCCTGGTTATCGACCGGGAACTCGCCGATGTGGGTGACCACGTCCCATTCCTTCAGCGGCCAGGAGGAGTCCGTACGGTAGGGCCGGTGCACCACCGCGCCCTCGACCGACTTGTCGAGCTTGAGGTACTGGCGCAGGGCCGGGTTCTCCAGGGTCTGGATGCTGTCGTGCAGCAGCGGCTTGCCGTCGTAGCGGCCATCCGCCACGTCGCGCAGGAACAGCTCGATCTCCTCGTTCGGGATCACGTAGCCGATGTTCTGGGCGCCGGCCGCCATCGAGAAGGCCAGGCCGATCATCTTGTCGCCGGCGATCACCGGGCCGCCGCTGTTGCCGGGGTTGATCGGCGCGTCGATCTGGATGCGCAGGCCCGAGCTGAACGAGGTGTAGGGCACGAATTCCACGCGCGAGACGATGCCCTTGGTGGTCGACAGCGAATTGCCGCCCACCGGATAGCCGTAGGCGAACACCTGCTCGCGCACGTCCGGCAGCACCGCGGCGCGGCTCACGGGCGGGCGCTTGTCGAAGAAGCTGGGGTCTTCCAGTTCCAGCACCGCCAGGTCGAGGCCGCGCGCGATCGCGACCACCTTGGCCGACACCTTGTCGCCCGACTGCGAAGCCTGCACTTCCACCTGGCTGGCGTAGTTGACCACGTGGGCGTTGGTCAGGATGCGCTTGCCCTCGATGATCACGCCCGAGCCGGTGATGTCCTGCGGCGAGGACTTGGTCCAGGGCTTGTAGGGATCGGGACGGCGCACGGTCGAGAAGATCTTGACCACCGAGGCCTCGATCGCCGGCAGTGCGGGCGCGGCGGTCCGGGTCGTGGCGGCGGGCGGCACGGGCGTGGTCTGCGGGGTGCTGTCCTGGGCGTGGGCCAGGCTCGATGCGGCAAGCGCCAGGGCGGCAAGGCGGTAGATTTTCATGAATTCCTTCGGTTGCGGTGGTGTGTGCTCAACCGGAAGAATATACACCTGCGGCGCAAATGGAAATACACCGATCGTCACCGGGGGGGCCGCGGCGCCGCTCCCCCGGCGGGCTTTCTTATTGCTTGACGAACTTGAGCGTCATGCGGTCGCTCTCGCCGATCGCCATGTACTTCTCGCGGTCCTTGTCCTTGTTGGCCAGCACCGGCGGCAGGGTCCACACGCCTTTCTCATGATCGGCGGTGTCCTTCGGATTGGCGTTGACCTCGGACTTGCCGGCCAGCTTGAAGCCTGCGCCCTCGATCGTCTTGATGACCCAGGCTTCGTGCATGTAGCCGCTCGATGCCTTGGCGTCCTGCGGCATGGAGGCCGGCAGGCGGTGTTCTTCCACGCCCAGCACGCCGCCCGGCTTGAGCACCTTGTGGATTTCCTTCAGGGTGTTCTTGAAGGCTTCGTCGCCGTTGCCGACCCAGTTGTGCAGGTTGCGGAAGGTGAGCACCATGTCGGCGCTGTTCGGCGGCGCGATCTGGTAGGTGGACGGCGGCGCGAACACGGCCGGCACGGCCTTGCCGTAGACCGCCGGGGCGCCGTCGAACTTCTGCTTGAGCGCCATCGCGCCGCGGTTTTCCGGCACCATGGCGCCGCCGGCGACGATCAGCTTGCCCTTGTCGCGCAGGTAGGGGGCGAGGATCTCGGTGTACCAGCCGCCGCCGGGCGACAGTTCCACCACCGTCATGTTCGGCTTGATGCCGAAGAAGCTGAGGGTCTCGTAGGGATGGCGGTACACGTCGCGCGCCTTGTTGGCGGCGCTGCGGTGTTCGCCGGCGATGGCGGCCTTCAGGGCGTCGTCCGCCTGCGCGGCGCCGGCCAGTCCGGTGGCCAGCATGGCGGCCAGGATCAGTCGTTTCATCGATGCGTCTCCATGGTGATTGTCGTCGGCAGGGCGGAACGCCGCTGCCGCCGCGCTGATGATCGGGCAGTGCGGCCGGGCAGTCAAGCGTGTCGTGCATGCATATGTCCGATTGTCCGGGCCTGTCCGGACCGGACAGCCGGACAGTGCGCGGACACCTGGACGGACGCGGTTGAACGGCATCGAATCAGCCACTTGACGCCGTTCGGGTGGTGGCATAAAGATTGCCTAACCAAAAACTTTAGTCTAAGGTTGAGAAGTTTGCCGTCTTCCTCATCGGAGACGACGAAGTTCCCAGAAGCGCTGTACATACAAGAGCGGCGCCGTGCTGTGCAGGCGGAACCGCTGCCCGAGAGGATACCCAGGAGACCCTATGGAACGTCGTACTTTTCTCAATTTCAGCAGCATGGCGCTCGGTTCGATGCTGGTCCCGTTCGGCCGTGCGATCGCCGCGGAAGAACTGCTCAGCACCATGCCCGTCGCCGCCAAGAAGGCGCTCGCCGACGTCGCACTGAACGCCGCCACCAAGGCCGGCGCCAGCTACTGCGACGTGCGCATCGGCCGCTACCTGAACCAGTTCATCGTCACCCGCGACCTGAATGTCGAGAACGTCGCCAACACCGAGTCGGCCGGCGTGGGCGTGCGCGTGATCTGCAACGGCGCCTACGGCTTCGCCGCCACCTCGGACATGTCGAGCGACGGCATCGCCAACGCGGCGCGCCAGGCGGTGGCGATCGCCAAGGCCAACGCCAAGCTGCAGTCCGAACCGGTGCGCCTTGCACCAGTCAAGGGCGTGGGCGACGTGTCCTGGGCCACCCCGATCAAGAAGGACTGGCGCGCGGTGCCGATCAAGGAAAAGGCCGACCTGCTCATCGCCGCCAACAAGGCCGGCATGGACAACGGCGCCAACTTCATGCAGTCGATGCTGTTCCAGGTGAACCAGCAGAAGTACTTCGCCTCGACCGACGGCTCCTACATCGACCAGGACGTGCACCGCCTCTGGGCGCCGTTCCAGGCCACCGCCGTGGACAAGGCCACCGGCAAGTTCCGCTCGCGCTCGGGCCTGAGTTCCCCGGTGGGCAAGGGCTACGAATACCTGGACGCGCGCCCGGAGCACAAGATCAAGGCCGCCGGCGGCGTCGCCACCCTGTACACCGAGAGCTACGACATCATCGAGGACGCCAAGGCCGCGGGCCGCGACGCCAAGCGCAAGCTGACCGCCAAGTCGGTCGTGCCGGGCAAGTACGACCTGATGCTGTCGCCGGAACACCTGTGGCTGACCATCCACGAGAACGTCGGCCACCCGACGGAACTCGACCGCGTGCTGGGCTACGAGGCGAACTACGCCGGCACCAGCTTCGCCACCCTGGACAAATGGCAGACCAAGAGCTTCAAGTACGGCGCGCCGATCGTCAACCTGTACGCCGACAAGACCCGGCCGGGTTCGCTGGGCTGCGTCGGCTATGACGACGAGGGCGTCAAGACCAAGCAGTGGGACATCATCAAGGACGGCATCCTGGTCAACTACCAGGCCACCCGCGACCAGGCCCACATCATCGGCGAAGCCGAATCGCACGGCTGCTCCTACGCCGACAGCTGGAATTCGGTGCAGTTCCAGCGCATGCCGAACGTCTCGCTGGCCGCCGGCAAGAAGAAGCTCACCCCGGACGAGATGGTCAAGGGCATCAAGAAGGGCATCTACATCGTCGGCGACGGCTCGTTCTCGATCGACCAGCAGCGCTACAACTTCCAGTTCGGCGGCCAGCTGTTCTACGAGATCAAGGACGGCAAGATCGGCCAGATGCTGGAAGACGTGGCCTACCAGGCCAACACCCAGGAATTCTGGAGCGCCTGCAGCGCGATCTGCGACGAGCGCGACTGGCGCATGGGCGGTTCCTTCTTCGACGGCAAAGGCCAGCCGCCGCAGATCTCGATCGTCTCGCATGGTTCCTCGACCACGCGCTTCAACGGCATCAACGTGATCAATACCGCTCGCAAGATCGGCTAAGGACGGGACCCATGAGCATCTTGACCCAGGAACAAACCAAGCGCATCACCGACCGTGTGCTGTCGCTGTCCAAGGCCGACGAGTGCATCGTCAACATCGAGGGCAGCCGCATCGGCAACATCCGCTTTGCGCGCAACGCCGTCTCGACCGCCGGCCTGGCCGACGACACCCGCGTGCAGGTGCAGGTCGCCTTCGGCAACAAGCAGGGCACCGCCACCGTCAACGAGTTCGACGACAAGTCGCTCGAGCGCGCCGTGCGCCGCGCCGAAGACCTGGCGCGCCTGGCGCCGGCGAATCCGGAGTTCATGCCCGCGATCGCCAAGACCGGCTACAAGAACTCCGAGACCTTCGTCCAGCGCACAGCCGACATCGATCCGGAATACCGCGCCCAGGCGGCGGCCTATGCGATGGAAGCCTGCCGCAAGAAGGGCCTGGTCTCGGCCGGCTTCTTCACCGACCGCTCGTCCTTCGAGACCGTCGCCAACTCGAACGGCGTGTTCGGCCACCAGGTCGCCACCTCGCTCGACTTCACCTGTACCGTGCGCACCGAAGACGGCCGCGGCTCCGGCTGGGTGAAGCGCTCGGCGCGCGACGTCGCCAAATTCGACCCGCGCGAAGCGGCCGAAGTGGCGATCGAAAAGGCGCTGCGCTCGGTCGAGGCCAAGGCGCTGGAGCCGGGGCGCTACACCGTGATCATGGAACCGGCCGCCACCAGCGACCTGGTCGGCTTCATGCTGAACGGCTTCAGCGCCCGCAGCGCCGACGAGGGCCGCAGCTTCCTGTCCAAGCAGGGCGGCGCGAACCGCCTGGGCGACAAGCTGTTCGACCAGCAGGTCAACATCTGGTCCGACCCGTGGGACAAGGACGTGCCGGTGCTCCCGTGGGACAACAACATGCTGCCGCGCGAGCGCGTGCAGCTGGTGAAGGACGGCCGCATCAATGCGCTCGACTACTCGCAGTTCTGGGCCAAGAAAAAGGGCCAGCGCGCCGTCGGCAGCGCCGGCAACATCATCATGGCCGGCACCGACAAGTCGACCACGGAGCTGATCGCCAACACCAAGAAGGGCATCCTGGTCACCCGCACCTGGTACATCCGCATGGTGGACCCGCAATCGGTGCTGCTGACCGGCCTGACCCGCGACGGCACCTTCTACGTGGAGAACGGCAAGATCAAGCACCCGGTGAAGAACTTCCGCTTCAACGAGAGTCCGGTGACGATGCTGAACAACATCGAGGAAATCGGCAAGCCGGTGGTGATCGGCGGGGATGAGGCGAATTATTCGATGCTGATTCCGTCGATGAAGATTCGGGACTTCAACTTCACGTCGCTGTCGGACGCTGTTTAAGCACCGAAGCACGTAACAGTGAGCCCGCACCCTTAGCCCGTCATCCCCGCGCAGGCGGGGACCCAAGTTCGTAGCGCAGCGGTAGGCGTAAAACTTGGATCCCCGCCTTCGCGGAGACGACGGGCATAAGCTGGCGGCAGGGCGAACGCTAACGGAAAACAAACATGGAACGTCGTACCTTCCTCAAAGTCGGCGCCGGCACCGCGGGCGCCATGATCATCCCCGTCTTCGGCAACGCCATCGCCGCCGACGAGCTCCTGAACCCGATGGCCGCCGCGGCGAAGAAGGCCCTGGCCGACGTCGCCCTGAACGCCGCCACCAAGGCCGGCGCGTCGTATTGCGACGTGCGCATCGGCCGCTATCTGAACCAGTTCATCATCACGCGCGACCTGAACGTCGAGAACATCAGCAACACCGAGTCCAGCGGCGTCGGCGTGCGCGTGATCGCCAACGGCGCCTACGGCTTCGCCTCGACCAACAACATGACCCCGGACGGCGTGGCGGATGCCGCGCGCCAGGCGGTCGCCATCGCCAAGGCCAACGCCAAGCTCCAGACCGAGCCGGTGCGCCTGGCGCCGGTCAAGGGAGTGGGCGAAGTGGCCTGGGCCACGCCGATCAAGAAGGACTGGCGCAGCGTGCCGGTCAAGGAGAAGGCCGACATGCTGATCGCCGCCAACAAGGCCGGCATGGACGCGGGCGCGAGCTTCATGACCGCTTCGCTGTTCCAGATCAACCAGCAGAAGTACTTCGCCTCGAC
This sequence comes from Massilia sp. DD77, assembly GCF_036961685.1. Taxonomy (NCBI): domain Bacteria; kingdom Pseudomonadati; phylum Pseudomonadota; class Betaproteobacteria; order Burkholderiales; family Oxalobacteraceae; genus Massilia; species Massilia sp. DD77. The sequence continues at coordinate 62,183 of NZ_JBAMDH010000002.1, read as the reverse complement.
CGACGGCTCCTACATCGACCAGGACATCCACCGCCTGTGGGCGCCGATCAACGCTACCGCCGTCGACAAGGCTAGCGGCAAGTTCCGCTCGCGCGCCGGCCTGGGCGCACCGGTGTCGATGGGCTACGAGTACTTCGACGCCCGTCCCGAGCACAAGGTCATGGCCGCCGGCGGCGTCACCACCCTGTACACCGATTCCTACGACATCGTCGAGGACGCGCGCCTGGCTGGCAAGCAGGCGCGCCAGAAGCTCGGCGCCAAGTCGGTCGAGCCGGGCAAGTACGACCTGGTGCTGTCGCCGGAACACCTGTTCCTGACCATCCACGAAAACGTCGGCCACCCGACGGAACTCGACCGCGTGCTCGGCTACGAAGCCAACTACGCCGGCACCAGCTTCGCCACCCTCGACAAGTGGGAAACGAAGAAATTCAAGTACGGCCATGAGCGCGTCAACTTCGTCGCCGACAAGACCACCCCGGGCTCGCTCGGCTACGTGGCCTACGACGACGAAGGCGTCAAGACCAAGAAGTGGGACATCATCCGCAATGGCGTACTGGTGAACTACCAGGCCACGCGCGACCAGGCCCACATCATCGGCGAGAAGGAATCGCACGGCTGCTCCTACGCGGACAGCTGGAGCACGATCCAGTTCCAGCGCATGCCCAACGTGTCGCTGGAGCCGGGCAAGGCGCGCCTGACCCCGGACGAGATGATCAAGGACGTCAAGAAGGGCATCTACATCCTCGGCCGCGGTTCCTACTCGATCGACCAGCAGCGCTACAACTTCCAGTTCGGCGGCACCCTGTTCTACGAGATCAAAAACGGCAAGATCGCCGGCCCGCTGGAAGACGTGGCCTACCAGTCGAACACCCAGGAGTTCTGGAACGCCTGCAGCGCCATCTGCGACGAACGCGACTGGCGCATGGGCGGATCGTTCTTCGACGGCAAAGGCCAGCCGAGCCAGGTCAGCGCCGTGTCGCACGGCTCGAGCACCACGCGCTTCAACGGCATCAATGTGATTAACACCGCACGCAAGATCGGATGAGGAGACACGGATGAAATCCCTGAACCAGGAACAAGCAAAACGCATTACCGACCGCGTGATCGGTCTTTCGAAAGCCGACGAATGCAATGTGTCGATCGAAGGCAACCGCACCGGCAACATCCGCTTCGCGCGCAACAGCGTGTCGACCGCCGGGCTGACCGAGGACATGCAGCTGCAGGTGCGGGTCGCCTTCGGCAAGCGCGTCGGCACCGCGGTGATCAATGAATTCGACGACAAGTCGCTGGAAAAGGCCGTGCGCCGCGCCGAGGAACTGGCGCGCCTGGCGCCGGAGAACCCGGAGTTCGTGCCGGCCGTCGGCAAGCAGGAATACCGCGGCACCCAGACCTTCGTGCAAGGCACTGCCGCGATCGACCCGGACTACCGCGCCGAAGTCGCCGCCGCCAGCATCAGCCAGGCGCGCGCCAAGAAGCTGGTGACCGCCGGCTTCTTCACCGATTCGACCCGCTTCGCCTGCATCGCCAACTCCAAGGGCGTATTCGGCTACCAGGAGTTCACCGACCTGTCCTTCACCTGCACCGCACGCACCGAGGACGGCCGCGGCTCCGGCTGGGTGACCCGTTCGGCGGTCGATGCGCGCCGCTTCAACGCCGCCGAGGCGGCCGAAGTGGCGATCGAGAAGGCACTGCGTTCGGTCGACGCCAAGGCCCTGGAGCCGGGCCGCTATACCGTGATCCTGGAGCCGGCGGCGACGTCGGAAATCCTGGGCAATATGTTCAATTCCTTCGATGCGCGTTCGGCCGACGAAGGCCGCAGCTTCCTGGCCAAGAAGGGCGGCGGCAACCGCCTGGGCGACAAGCTGTTCGACCAGCAGGTCAACATCTGGGCCGACCCATGGAACCCGGACGTGCCGGTGGCTCCGTGGGACAACGAGACCATGCTGGCGCGCAAGCGCACGGACCTGATCAAGGATGGCCGCATCGCGTCGCTCGAGTACTCGCCGTTCTGGGCGCAGAAGACCGGCAAGATCGCTACTGCCAGCCACGGCAACATGATCATGGCCGGCGGCACCAAGTCGCTGGAAGAGCTGATCGAAGGCACCAAGAAGGGCATCGTGGTCACCCGCACCTGGTACATCCGCATGGTCGATCCGCAGTCGCTCTTGATTACGGGCCTGACCCGCGACGGCACCTTCTACGTCGAAAACGGCAAGATCAAGCACCCGGTGAAGAACTTCCGCTTCAACGAAAGCCCGGTCACCATCCTCAACAACATCGAGGAACTGGGCAAGCCGCAGGTCATCGGCGGCGACGAAGTGCCGTTCCAGATGGTGCTGCCGCCGATGAAGGTGCGCGACTTCAACTTCACCTCGCTGTCCGACGCTGTCTAAGGTGAGTGCCGAATAATGGCGTCTTACGATTTCTACTTCACGCGCCTGATGTATGAGTCGGGCGACTGGGACGTGGATATCCGCATGCCCAGCAACGTGCTGAACTCGCTCGTCGAGTACACCACCTTGCGGGTGGATCCGGTCGAGCGCATGGTGGCGCTCGCCGATCCGAAGATGCTGCAGGCGCCGTTCTGCTACCTGGCCGGCCACAAGCTGGTCCAGTTCACCCCGGCGGAACGGCGCAATTTCGAGCGCTACGTGCGTGGCGGCGGCTTCGTCTTCGTCGACGACTGCAACCACGACATCGACGGGCTGTTCGCCAAGTCCTTCGAGGCCGAGATGGTCAAGATCTTCGGCGCCTCGAGCCTGAAGAAGATCCCGAATACGCACCGGCTGTATTCGTGCTTCTTCAAGTTCGACGGCCCGCCCACCACGGGCGGCGAGCTGAATGGCTGGGGCGACGACCTGGTGCACGAGTACCTGAAGGCCATCGAGTTCGGCGGCCGCATCCGGGTGCTGTACTCGAACAAGGACTATGGCTGCGAATGGGATTACGACTTCCGCAACAAGCGTTTCCTGGCGGTCGACAATACCCGCTTTGCGGTGAATATCATTCAATATGCGTTGGGAGCATGAGCAGTGTCTGAACGTGATGCGGTAGCGTGGAGTGAACAGGAAATCGCCAGCCTGACGGCCAAAGTGGGCGCGCTGAAGGCGAGCATGGCGCGCGTGATCATCGGCCAGGAGAACGTGGTCGACCTGCTGGTCACCTGCCTGCTGGCCGGCGGCCACGCGCTGGTGGAAGGCGTGCCGGGCCTGGGCAAGACCCTGCTGGTGAAGTCGCTGGCCCAGGCCACCGACATGCAGTTCCGCCGCGTGCAGTTCACGCCGGACCTGATGCCTTCGGATATCGTGGGCACCGAAATCCTGGAGGAAGACACCAGCACGCGCCAGCGCGTGTTCCGCTTCCAGCAAGGCCCGGTGTTCACCCAGGTGCTGCTGGCCGACGAGATCAACCGCGCGCCGCCCAAGACCCAGTCTGCGCTGCTGGAAGCGATGCAGGAGCGCGCGGTCACCTTCGCCGGCCAGACCCACAAGCTGCCGCGTCCCTTCTTCGTGCTGGCCACCCAGAATCCGATCGAGCAGGCCGGCACCTATCCGCTGCCGGAAGCCCAGCTCGACCGCTTCCTGCTGCGCATCGACGTGGTCTACCCGACCGAGGACGAGGAGGTGCTGATGGTCTCGCGCACCACCCACGCGGGGCTGGACGACGCCGAGCCGGCGATGGACGTGAACACGTTGCTGCGCCTGCAGCAGCTGGTGCGCGACATCGAGATCGGCGACCACTTGCTGCGCTACGCCACCCGCCTGGTGCGCGCCACACGCCCCAGCGAAACCACCGTCGCTGCGGTGAAGCAGCACATCGGCTGGGGCGCCGGTCCGCGCGCCGGCCAGGCGCTGGTGCTGGCGTCGAAGGCGCGCGCCCTGATGCATGGCCGCCTGGCGGTCACGCGCGACGACATCCAGGCCATGCTGCTGCCGGTGCTGGCGCACCGCGTGCTGCGCAACTTCGAGGCGGAGGCCGACGGCATCGCCATCGCCGACATCCTTCAGTCCCTGCGCAACGAGATCAAGGTCGACTGAGTTGTCGCTGGCGAAGACCGCGCTGATCGCGCACACCCAGAACATCGATCTCGTGATCCGGCACGTGCTGGCCGGGCTCGGGCACGGCATTCATGCCGGGCGCGAGCGCGGGGCGGGCGTCGAGTTCTCGGAATACCGGGCCTATGCGCCCGGGGACGAGTGGCGCCGCGTGGACTGGAAGCTGCTGGCGCGCGCCGACCGCTATTTCGTACGCGAGGCGGAGCGCGACAGTCACGTGGCCGTCTGGCTGGTGCTGGACGCCTCGGCCTCGATGGCCGAGCCCAGCCGCAGCGTGGACCAACTCGACAAGCTGCACTATGCGCGCATGCTGCTCGGCTGCGTGGCCGCGATCGCCCAGCGCCAGGGCGACGCCTTCGGCCTGGTGGTGCTGGGCGAGGGCAGGGTGCAGTTCACTCCGGCTTCGCGCGGGCCGCGCCAGCTGCAGCGCGTGCTGGCCCAGTTGCAGCGCGCCGAACCCAAGGGCGAGCTGCCCGACGCCGACACCCTGCGCGCCAGCCTGCACTTCGCACGCGCGCCGAGCGCCATCTTTGCCGCCAGCGATCTGCTCGACTGGCCTTCGCCGCTGTCGCAGGCCTTGACCAGGCTGCGCCAGATGCGCCACGACGTGCGTGTGCTGTGCCTGCAGACCCAGGCCGAGATCGACGCCAGCTTTTCAAGCGCGCCGGCCTACCGCGACCCGGAACAAAGGGCCGGCGTGTTCCGCTTCGGCGCCGACCTGAAGGAAGCTTATCGCCGCAACCGCGAGGAACACTTCGCCGCGGTCACGGCCCAGTGCCGCAAGAATGACATGCCCCTGACACTGGCCGCCATCGAACAGCCGCCGGCCGAGGTGCTGCGGCGCTGGCTGCGCCGTCCGGGAGGCCGTTCATGAACGGCCTGTGGTGGCTGGGCCTCGCGAGCCTGGCGCTGCCGCTCTGGTGGCACCGCAAGAAGCGCGAGCAGCACAAGGCGGAGCCGCTGGCGACCGCGCGTTTCCTGCCGCGCACCGAGCCGCGCCAGACCCGCGTCTGGCGCTTCAGCGATCCCTTGTTGCTGCTGCTGCGCTGCCTGCTGCTGGCAACGCTCGTGGCCTGGCTGGCCGATCCGGTCTTCCCCTGGCGCGGCGACACCGTGATCGTGGCCGAGGGAACGGACCCGGCCTGGACCGATCGCCAGGCCACGCAGGCCGGGCTGGCCAGGGCCGAACGCATCGTCATGCCCGCGCACCAGGCCATCGCCTGGCTGCGCACCCATGAGCGCGAATGGAAGCCCGGGGCGCGCCTGCTGATCGTCGGCGATATCCCCATGCCGGCCACCCTGCCGGTATTCGGCCGCACGGTCGAGATGCGCACCCAGGCCAGCGCGCCGGCGAGGAGCGAGCGCCATGTCTACATCGAGAGCGATCGCCCGCAGGAATGGCGCCGCCTGTTCGCCGCGCTCGACGGCCCGGAACGCGTGGTCGTCGACGCCGCGCCAGGCGCCAAGACCGAATTGATCGTCTGGGACCGTCCGGGTGCGCCGCCGGCGTCGCTGCGCGCGCCCTTGTGGTGGGTGCTCGACCCGGCCGCCTTCCCTGAAATGAGCAAGGCGCGTGAAGCCGGCGGCGTACTGCATGCGGACAGTGCGCGCGGACGCCTGTGGCTGTCGAAGTCCTGGCCGCCGCGCGATGCGGACGCCGCGCGCGCCCTGGTCGAACACTGGCAGCAGGTGCACGTGGGCCCGCGTCCCTACACGGCGCCCTCGCGTGTGTTCACGGCGTCGAAGGATGCGCGCGCGCCCGAACCGAGCGGCGCCCTGCGCGACATGCTGCTGGCCGCCCTGGTGGCCCTGTTTGTACTGGAAAGGTTGCTCACGCATGCAAGAAAGCGCTGAGATCGTCCGGCGCGTCTGGCGCGCCGCCCAGCTGCGCCGCCTGCCGCTGTGGGTAGGCGGGGCCTTGCCTTGGCTGGCCCTGCCGTCCGGTCCGGGCCTGCTCGCCTGGGGCGGCTGGTGCGCCTGGGACTGGGCCAGGCTGCGCCGCCGCGTCAAGCACGAGTGGAGCGGCTGGCTGGACGGCGCCGTGCCCGAGATGGAAGACAGCTCGGCGCTGCTGGCCCATGCCGACAGCCCGGTCGCTCGCCTGCAGCGCCAGCGCTTGCTGGATCGCCTGGACGCCAGCGTCACCAAGGCCCAGCTGCGCGGCATCGCCAAGGGCCGGATTGCCGCAGGCGTGCCGATCGTCCTGACCAGCGCCGCGCTGGCCGGCATGCTGTGGTTTGCGGGCCAAGGCAAGCCGCAGGCCGGCGCCCAGCCGCCGCAACCCCTTGCCGCGGCCGTGGCCGCGCCGCTGTCGTCCCTCAGCGTACGCGTGGCGCCGCCCGCCTATACCGGCGTGGCGGCGTCCGAATCGGCGCCGCGCGACCTGCAGGTGCCCGAACAGACCAAGGTCTCCTGGTGCCTGAAGGACGGCGCGGCGAATACCGACAGCATCGAACTGGGCAACGGCGAGGTGCTCAAGCCCGGCAAGGAGTGCGCCAGCTGGACGGCGACGGAATCCGTGCTGTGGCGCTGGCGCGGCAAGCGCTATACCTTGCGCGTGCTTCCCGACCAGCCGCCCGAGATCACGGTCACCGCGCCCGGCCAGATGGTGGTCGAGCTGCCCGAGAACGCGGGCACGGCGCCGATGGGCGTCAGGATCCGCGACGACTACGCGATCAAGCGCGCCACCCTGCACATGACCCTGGCGCGCGGCAGCGGCGAGAACGTGCGCTTCACCGACCGCGAGATGCCGCTGCCGGCGTCGAACGACCCAAAGCAGCGCAACTGGTCGAAACAGTGGTCGCTGGCGGACCTGGGCATGGAGCCGGGCGACGAGCTGTATTTCTTCGTGCGCGCGACGGACAACGCCACCCGTCCGCACACGGTGCAGTCGCCGACCTATACCCTGCGCATGCCGGCGCCGCCCGGCGAAGCCGAAGAGGAAAGCGCGGCGATGCCGATGCTGGTCAAGCCGCAGAGCCTGCGCAGCCAGCGCCAGATCATCATCGATACCGAGCAGCTGGTGGCCGACATGCGGGCGACGAAAATGAGCGAGGAAGCGGTGCGCGACCGCAGCCAGAAGATCGCGGGCGACCAGGGCATGCTGCGCCGCCGCTACGGCCAGTTCCTGGGCGAGGAATCCTCGCTGTTCGCCGACGACGAGGGCGGTGGCGAGCATGGCGGCCACGGTGGCGAGGAGAAGCAAGACATCCTGCACCAGTTCGGCCATGCCCACGACGAGTCCGAGAACGCTACCCTGTACGACGAGGACACCAAGAAGGTGCTGCGCCGCGCGCTGTCGGCGATGTGGGACGCCGAAAAGGCCCTGCGCGCCATTGCGCCGAAAACCGCGCTGCCGCCCGAGCACAAGGCGCTCGAGGCGATCAAGGAACTGCAGCAGGCCGAGCGCGTCTATCTGCACAAAACCGCCTTCACGCCGCCGCCGATCAAGGAAGAAAAGCGCATGAGCGGCGACATGGATGGCACGGCCAGCTACCGCCGCGAGCAGGCGGGACCGGACCAGCCGGTGCCGGACGAGGTCCGCACCCTGGTGCAGGCGCTGTCGAACGACGGCCCGCTGCCGGCCTTGTGGACCCGCACGGCCCACGACTGGGTACGCGCCAAACTGACTGACGACGAGCAGCGCCTCTCGGCCCAGCGCGCGATCCAGGACGTGGCGGACGGCTGTGCGAGCTGCCGTCCCGTGCTGCGCGCCTGGTTGCGTGCGGGTGCGGGCCAGGGCCAGGTGCTGCTGCAAGCCCGCCCAAGCGTCGAGACGCCTTTCGTGCGCGGCTGGCGCGAAGGAGTCAAGCCATGAACACCACGATCCTGATCGCCGCGGTCGCCGTGGCCGGCGTGGCGAGCGCAGGTTTCTACCTGGCGCGCCGCAAGTGGCCGGACGCGCTGCTGGTCGCCATCGCGGCCGGCGCCCTTGGCCTGTTCGCCGCGGATTTGCGCGTGCCCGGCGAAGGCGGACGCACCCTGGCGCTCGATCCGAAGGCCGTGCCGTCCTCGCTGGACGGCATCCGCGCGCTCACGCTCAAGGGTGACGGCCTGCGCGCCGCCCAGTGGAACGACCTGCCGGCGCGGCCGCTGGCCTGGGACATGCCGCGCACCGGCGGGTTGCAGCTGGACTTTCCGCGCGAAGTGGCGCTGGGCCGCCTGTTCGTCCTGAAGGTAGACCGCGAGGACCTGGGCGAAGCGCGCCTGGAGCTGCTGGCCGAGAACGGCCAGGTGCTGGCCCAGGCCAAGGGCGCCGGCGAGCTGGCCGCCACCTGGCTGCCGCCGGTGGCCGAGCCGGTGGTCTTGAAGGCGCGCCTGCTGGACGCCAGGGACAAGCTGATCGCCGAAGGGCCGGTGCCCTTCGTCGTGCACGAGCCGGCCATCCTGCAGGTGCAGGGCCGCTTCGGCGCGCCTTCCTTCGACCTGCGGGTGCTGAACGAGCTGTTGACGGGCAGTGGCGCGCTGCTGGACTGGCAGGTGATGCTGAGCCGCGCAGTGACCCGCACCGAGACCGCGCGCGAAGCCATGGCGGCGCCCAACCTGATGGTGATCGACGCCGCCTGGTTCGAACGCGCCGGCGCCGGCGAGCGTTCCGCCCTGCTGGCCAAGGTGGGGCAGGGCATGTCCTTGCTGGTCCTGGGCGGGAATGCGAACGACGCGGGCCTGTGGTCGCGCAGCCTGCAGCTGCCCTTGCAGGCGCAGCCCTCGGACCGCAAGATCGAGGCGCCGCTGGAGTTGCCGGTCGCGCCGCTGGTTCCCGCCTCGCGGGTGGCGGGGCCGTGGACGGGCTCGGAGGACATGGTCTGGACGCGCAGCTGGCAGAAGGGCCGCATCGCCTGGCTGGGCGTGACCGAATGGCACCGCCATGCCATCAGCGAGCCGCGCGCGCTGGCGCTGTGGTGGCAGGGCGTGCTGGACCGACTGGACATCGAACAGAAGCGGCAGGCCGAGTGGCTGGCCCCTGCCGAGATGCCGCTGCCCGGCCAGCGCCTCGAAGTCTGCGCGCGCGGCGTGAGCGGCGAGGCGCGCTTCCCCGGACTGAAACAGACGCTGGCCTGGCAGCGCAGGGCGGACCGCGCGGACGCCTCCTGCGTCGCCGTGTGGCCGGAGAAGACGGGCTGGTTGCGGGTGGAGGACAAGACGGCCGGCGTCCATGCCGTCTATGTGTATGCCCCGGGCGACTGGCCGCAATGGCAGGCGGCGCAGCGGCGCGATGCGACGGCGCGCTACGCCGCACGTACGCCCGCGGCGGCCGGGGAAGGGCCAACGCGCGCGCTGCCCGCCTGGCCCTTCGCTATGATCTTCGCGCTGGCCATGCTGGCGCTATGGTGGCGCGAACGCCGCTGAGGAAAACCTATGGCAACCGACAAGCATTTCGTCGACTACGTGATCGAGCAGTCCCGGCTGGGCAGCCGGCTCGCCTGCAAGAAGCTGTTCGGCGAGTTCGCGCTCTACCTGGACGGGAAGGTGGTGGCCTTCGCCTGCGACAACAGCCTGTTCATCAAGCCGTCGCAGGCAGTGGACACCCTGGCGCCGCGGCTGCCCAAGGGACCGCCCTATCCTGGGGCGAAGGACTATCCGATCGCCGACGAACTGCTCGACGATCCGGAGGCCTTGCAGCGCCTGATCCTGGAAACCGCGGCGCTGATGCCGCCGCCGAAAGCGAAAAAGCCGCCGAAAGCCAAGGCCGCCAGCTGAGCAAACGAAGACTGCGTGCCGCGCCTCAATGCTGTCCTGCCAGCACGGGCCTGGCTGACTGGGCATCGGCCCTCAGGGCGAACCAGGTCCACAATGCGCCGCCGAGATCCACGAGTCCGAACAGGATCAGCATGGGGCTGACCATACCGCTCAGTGCGAAGACGGTAAATGCCACGAAGACGAGGGAGCGCGTGTAGACCGAAGCCTCGAGGAAGGGCTTGTTCTCGTGCTTGCCCGCGACCCAGGAATAGACGCCGAGCACGCAGGCCATGACGCCGATGACGCGGATCCAGACCTCGGTGGTAGGCGCGATCCCAAACAGCCCGAGCAGGAAGTTCGGCGCGAGGATCAGCACCGGACCGATGACGAACAGATAGGCGGCGAACACTTTCGCGCTGAGGGCGGACTTGGACATGGTTTCCTCTTCTCGAACAGGGATGCGGGTTACAAGCCGGTCGAATTTAGCACTTCAAAGCGCAAAAACATAAACATATCTCGTCCATATGGCATTCCATGCGCGGTGCATCGGCCGCATGGCGAAGCCGGCGCCGCTGGAAGATTGGCGCTGCAATGTTTATTGCTGAGCTGTATCGCGTAGCCTAAGCTCCTGCTGTTCGGTTAAGATGCCGCGCCCGGCGGCAGCACCGCACTTTTGCCTCACGCAAGCCGGAGAAGCACGTTGAAACAAGGTTGATAGCGCATGGCAGGGAAGGTAGTTGAAGGAATGCCCGGGCAGTACCGGGCCGGTGAAAAGCAGTTTGTCCTGATTAATCTATTGAAGGCCGTCGCGGCGCAGCTGATCGTCCTGCACCATCTGGCGTTCTACGGCCCCATGGCCGACCATGCGCGGCCCCTGCTGCCCGCGCTGGTCGACTGGCTCCAGGGCGATGCGCGCATCGCCGTGCAGGTCTTCCTCGTCGTCGGCGGCTTCCTGGCCGCGAAATCGCTGTCGCCCCAGGGCCTTCCCGGATTCGCGCCTCCGCTGCAGGCCATCTGGCGGCGCTACCTCAAGCTGGCCCCGCCCTTCATCGCCGCGACCCTGCTTGCGGCCGCCGCATCCGCCTGGGCGGCGGCCTGGATGAGCCACGATTCGATCTCGGCGCCGCCGACCTTGAAGCAGCTGTGGGCCCATGTCCTGCTGCTGCACAGCGTACTGGGCGCCGAGTCGCTGGCGGCCGGGGCCTGGTACGTGGCGATCGATTTCCAGCTGTATGCGCTCCTCACCTTGCTGGCCTGGTTGTCCGGCCGCCTGGCGGGCCGCCAGGCCTGGCTGCTGCCCGTGCTGGTCGCGGCGGGCGTGGGCGCTTCGCTCCTGTATGTCAACCTGGATGCGGACTGGGATGTGTGGGCGCCGTACTTCTTCGGCAGCTATGGCCTGGGCGTGCTCGCCTGGTGGGCGAGCGACCCGGTGCGCCGGCCCGGAAGCGCCGCGCTGCTGCTGGCCGTGATGCTGGGGACGGCGCTGCTGGCGCTGGTGCTGGACTTCCGCAGCCGGATCGCCCTGGCCCTGGCCGTCGCCTGTGTGCTGTTCCTGTTCGGCCGCGCCAGGCCGGTTGCGCATGCCGGCGCAGGGCTGGCCTGGGTGAACTACGCGGGCAAGATCTCCTTCGCCGTCTTCCTGGTGCACTTCCCCGTTTGCCTGCTCGTCAACGCGGCTTTCGCGCGCTTCCTGCCGGAGCAGCCGCATGTGCAAGCGCTTGGCGTGCTGGTGGCCTGGGCCGCCAGCCTTGCGGCCGGCGCCGCCTTCCAGCGCTGGATCGAAGCGCCGCTGGGCCGCGTGCTGGCGCAGCCATTCGGCGCGGGTCCGCCGCTTGCCGCCAAGGCGTAAACCGGCGAACAAAGAAAAACGCCGGCGCAAGGCCGGCGTCAGCATGGTACCGGGCGTGGACGATGACACCGTCCACGCCGCCATCAGGCTTAGAAGTTGTAGTCCGCCTTCACGTAGAACGAACGGCCGTTGATGCCGAACGGGCAGGTTTCCCAGCAGTGGGTGAAGCCCAGCTGCGGGAACGGCGCCGCCTTGACCGGATCCCACTTGGTCGGGTAGGTGTCGAACAGGTTGTTCACACCGGCGCTCAGGCTCAGGTTCTTGTTGAACGCGTAGCGGCCGGTCAGGTCGACGATCCACTTCGCTTCCCAGGTCTGGATGAAGCCCGGGGTGAAGCCCTGGCCTTCCACTTCGCCGAAGTAGTTGGCGCGCGCCGTCACGTTCCATGGACCGGTGGTCCAGTCGGCGGCCACCACGTGGTGCTGGCGCGGCTGGCCTTTTTCGATCAGGGTCACCTGGGTGTCGTCGAACAGCTGGGAACCGGTCAGGACCGGCGACTGCGAACGGCGGTTGTCGACTTCGGTCTTGTTGAAGCCGAGCTGGCCGGACAGCACCAGGGTCGAGCCCTGGCCCTTGATGGTCTGCTGGGCCACCAGGTCGAAGCCGGTGGTGGTGGTATCGATCGCGTTGGTGAAGAACTGGGCCTGGCCCACGCGCAGCGGATCCAGGATCGCCTTGATCGGGCAGGCCGCGGCGGTCGCGCAGGCGCCCGATTCAGGCGAGATGGTGCTCGAGAAGACGATGCGGTCGTCGATCTTGATGCGGTACACGTCGGCGGTCACCGACAGGCCCTGGGCCGGGCGCAGGATCGCGCCGAAGCTCACGCTCTTCGAGGTTTCTTCCTTCAGCGGCTCGATGCCGAAGGCGCGGGTGACGGCGCTGTTCTCGCGCGCGGTCAGGGTCTCGGTCAGCACGCCGGCGGCGTTCAGGTTGGTCGAGACCGAGCTGTAGAACTTCTGCTGCACGCCCGGTGCGCGGAAGCCGCTCGACAGGCTGCCGCGCAGGCCAAGGGTGCGGCTCGGATCCCAGCGTGCGCTCAGCTTGCCGGTGGTGGTGCTGCCGAAGTCCGAATAGCGCTCGTGGCGCACGGCGGCGCCGGCCGAGAAGGTATCGCCCCACTTGCGTTCCAGGTCCAGGTAGAGCGCGGTGTTGTGGCGGCCGTCGTCCACGGCGGTGCCCGGGGTATAGCCCGGGAAGCCCTGGATGCCGGATGCCGCGATGCCGCCGTTCTGGTTGCGGATCACGATCGCCGGGTTGTTGGTGCGGCCATACTGGTAGGACACCGGGTCGCCCGCTTCGATCTCGTAGTTATCCTGGCGCCATTCGAAGCCGGTGCCCACGTACAGCGGGCCGCCCATGAAGTCCACCGAACCCTTGAAGTCGAGGTTGAAGGTGGTCTGGTCGAACTTCAGGGTGCCGGTGTCGGCTTCCAGTGGCGAGGAGCCGTTCTCGTAGTAGTAGCTGACGTTGATCGAGTTGCGCTCGTGGAACTGGAGCTGGCTGCGGCCGTGGGTCAGGCTGATGTCGGCGCTCCAGTCGCCAGCCAGGTCGTGGCGGTAGCCGGCCGAGATCGAGGCGTCCTTGACGGTGGTGATGATGTTCGGCAGGAAGCCGTTCGGGTACACGGCCGGCACGTTGCGGTCGTCGCCCGCCGAGCGGAAGAAGCCCGAGGAATCGCCCTTGCGCTTGGAGGCGCCGCCGAACACGTAGAACTCGCCGCCGGCGGTCGGCAGCGCGGCGTTGGCCCACAGGTAGTAGTCCTTGGCGTCCGAATCGCCGATGCGCTGGGTCACGCGCGGCGGATCCACGCGCAGGGTGTCGACGCCGGCGCGGTTGGTTTCTTCGCGGTCGCGGCCTTCGACCGACAGGTTGAAGTAGCCGCCTTCGCCGAAGTTGATGCCCTTGTGCGCGCTCAGCGAGACGGTGTCGCCGTCGCCTTCGTCGGTGGTGCCGGCGCTGGCGCTGATGTTCCCCTGGGCGCCCTTCTTCAGGATGATGTTGATCACGCCCGAGATCGCGTCCGAGCCGTATTGCGCGGCCGCGCCGTCGCGCAGCACTTCGATCGACTGGATCGCCGACAGCGGGATGGCGTTGATGTCGGTACCGGCCGAGCCGCGGCCGATGGTCTGCTGCACGTTCACCAGCGCCTGCTGGTGGCGGCGCTTGCCGTTGACGAGCACCAGCAGCTGGTCCGGGCCCAGGCCGCGCAGGGTGGCCGGGCGGATGATGTCGGTACCGTCACTGATGAAGGTGGAGGTGAAGTTGAACGAAGGGTCGAGGTCTTGCAGGATCTTGCCGAGTTCCAGCGAGCCCGCGGATTGCAGGTCCTTGGAGCCGATCAGGCCGACCGGCACCGCCGTGTCGAGCGCGGTCTTGGCCTGGGTGCGCGAACCCAGGACCACGACCTGGGCTACGCCTTCTTCCGCTTGTTGAGCGGCTACAGGTGCCAGAGCCGCCATGAGGGCGGTCGCCAACAGGGCGCGTTGTGGCAGTTTCTTCTTCGTCATCCTCAATCCTTTTTGCGTTGTGTTGTTGTCTCGTCCAAATTACTAAGACGCAATTTAATATTAACAACGAGTTATAGAGAAGAAAGCTTTTCTCATGCAAAGTGGTAAGTACAAATGTCTCTTCCTTGCATAGATGTAGCGCAAAAGCCACGTATTGCTTTCGTTAGCGCCCAACTATGAGCCCTGGGTAGAAAAAGCAGGCCAGAAATGCTGCAAAGCGGGATCGCCGCATGCCTGCGACCTTGTTACGTTCGCTAACAAGATTCTCAATGGTGCGCGAAAAGAACGATATACGATGAACAACAAGCCGGTACCGAAATCGGGGGGTATCCGGCCAGGCGGGGCATGCTCCGCCGACCTGGATTCGCCGTCCGGCCAGCTTGCGGACGGCAATGTGCAGCACCCGTTTTTGCAGCCACACCATGACCCAGCGAAGAACCGACGAGCGGACCGCGCTCGCTACCGAATATGCGTTGTTTCTGGCCGAGACACGCGGCCTCAGCGCGGGCATGGTGTATCTCGACAGCTGCAACGTCTCCCGGGACATCCTCCTGCGCGCCATGCAGGAGCCCGGAGCCCGTCGCAGCAGGGAGCGGCGCCAACACCGAAGAAACAACTAGCCCATGAACATCACTCAGCTCTGCAAACGATATGGTCTCGAGCATTACGGCAATCTGGAAGACGCCTGGGATGCGTTCGGGCCGTCCGGCATCGTGCTGATGCAGCTGTGGCATGCGCCCAACCAGCGCCTGCGCGAGCATCCACTGCCCGGCGCCCACCTGCGCGTGCTGTGCTTCGAGCGCGCGCAGCACGAGCGGTCCGGCGCGGACGCCTACCAGGGCCGGGTCTGGAGCCTGGCCGCGGTCGAGAACGGCGCCAAGGCCTATGCGGCGATGTCGGTGCCGCCGTCGCGCCAGCGCGGCGCGGGCGCCTGGGCCAAGTATGCGAACCTGGAGCGCGTGTTCCCGGTGCTGGCGCTGGAGCGCGAGCCGGACGGCGACGTGTTCGCCGTGCTCGGCCTGCCGGTGCCCGCCTCGGAACTGGGCGCGCCCTCGCTGTCGCGCCGAGGAAGGCCGTCGCTGGCCGCCGTCGCCGGCGCCACGGCGGGAGCGGCCCGGCGCGCGGTCAGCCCTGGTGGTCGCGCATCCACTCCTTCAGCCCATTGACCCAGTTCTTGGCCGGCAGGTTCAGGCGCCGCTTGATCTCGGCGGCGCGCTCGTAGAGCACGGAAAAGTCCAGCTCCGGCGCGTTCTTGAAGGCCAGCACCACGATGTTCGCGTCGTGCACTTCGGGCAGCCAGACCACCGCGTCGAACACGGCTTCCATCGCCAGCAAATTCCTGTCGTAGTTGCTGAATTCGCCGAACACATTGGTGGTCATGACGCCGCCTTCCTTCAGGCAGTCGTGGCAGGCCTGATAGAACTCGGGCGTGTCCAGCACCGGGCCGCGCGCCTCCTCGTCGTACAGGTCGACCTGCAGCACGTCCACCGTGCCGTGGTTCGCCTTGTCGAGCACGAAATCGAGGGCGTTCATCTCGCGCACGGCCAGGCGCGCGTCGTCCTCCGGCAGGCCGAACAGGGCGCGGCAGATCGCGATCACGTTGGGATTGAGCTCCACCGCCGTGACCCGCGCCTCGGGAAAGCGCTGGTAGCAGAACTTGGTCAGGGCCGCACTGCCCAGGCCCAGCTGCACGATGTGGCGCGGCGCGGCCTGGAACAGGGCCCACATCATCATCATCTGCACGTATTCGAGCTCGATCGCATCCGGCTTGGACAGGCGCATCGCGCCCTGGACCCAGGAGGTGCCGAGGTGGAGGAAGCGCACGCCCTCGAATTCGTCGATGGTGGCGGGCGGGTGGCCGGGCTGGGCGAAGCGGGGATCGATGCTGCGGGGAGATTTCGGGGGCATGGTTCGGGGATCTTACCAGACGGTGGCTTACGGCCTGGAACGTGGTGTGCTTGAAAACTCGGGTTCCGGCCTGCGCCGGAACGACGGTTTTATTGTGAGCGGCCTACGAAAATTTTTGTGGCCTGCTCCCTTCGTACGTCGTTCCGGTGAAGGCCGGAACCCAAGTTCAACCAGCTATCGCATCCTCGCTACGGCGTCCCGTTCGCGCAGTGTTCACTAAACCCCGCATGTGCCGCCAGCCGCGCATACCAGGCGTCCACCTGCGGATAGCTTGGCCGCTGCATCGGTGTCATCAGCCAGCGGTTGACCGACACCCCCAGCACGATGTCGGCCAGGCTGAAGCGCTCGCCCGCCACATAGTCCCCGGTCTGCGCCAGCCGCGCATCGAGCAGCCCGACCAGCCGGTTCCAGGCCGCGCTGCTGGCCTCGACCTGCGCCGGATCCTGGTGCGCCGGGCTGGCGCGCACCAGCGCCATGAAAGCGTAGCGCCAGGCCGTGTTCAATTCGGTTGCCTGCCAGTCCATCCACTGCTCGACCCCGGCGCGCGCCTGCGGTTCGTGGGGCAGCAGCGCCTCGCCGCCATATTTGCCGGCCAGGTAGCGGCAGATCGTGTTCGATTCCCACAGCACGAAGTCCCCATCCACCAGCACCGGCACCATGCGGTTGGGATTGAGCGCGGCATGCTCGTCGCACCATTCTTCGCGGCGGTAGGCCAGTCCCAGGACGGTGCAGGTCCACAGCACCTTGCGTACATTGATCGAGCTCGCTTTTCCGATAATCGTCAGCATGGGGTCTCCATCGGTGCCGGCAAGGCCGGCAGGATCAGGGTGACGGCCAGTCCGCCGCCTTCGCGGTTGGCCAGGGTGATGCGCCCGCCGTGCGCTTCGGCGATCTCGCGCGCCAGCGCCAGCCCCAGGCCGGTGCCGCTGCGCTTGGTCGAGTAGAAGGGCACCAGGGCGTTGGTCAGCACGGCCTCGCTCATGCCGCTGCCACGGTCGAGCACGTCGATGCGCAGCAGGTCCTGCACGCGGCGTACCTGCAGCTCCACGTCTTCCGGCGCCGAACCCGATTCGTGGGCGTTCTTCAGCAGGTTGACCAAGGCCTGCTCCAGTTGCGCAGCGTCGATCCAGGCGGGTTCCGCCGGCAGTTCGCCGCTGGAGCGGAATAGCACCTGGTCGCTCAGGCGCGCCACCAGCGCCGCCCAGGAGCAGGCTTCCAGGCGCGGCGTGGGCAGCTTGGCGAAGCGCGCATAGCCGAGGATGAAGCTCTCCAGGTGGCGGGTGCGCTCGCCGATGGTTTCCAGGATCTGCGGCAGGCGTTCGGTCTGCCCGCGCCGCACCAGTTCCGCGCCCGAGTGGGCGAGCGAGGCCAGCGGCGCCAGCGAATTGTTCAATTCATGGCTGATCACGCGGATCACCTTCTTCCAGGTCTGCACTTCCTGGCGCCGCAACTCAAGGGTCAGGTGCCGCAGCAGCAGCAGATCGTGCCGGCGGCCGTTCAGGGTGAAGGCGCTGCGCGCCAGGTGGTAGACCTCCTCGTCCTCGGCCTCGCCGGCCGTGAACAGGCCGTCGCCGCCGCGCGCCACCGCATCGCGCAGGGCCGGCGTGGCGCCATCCAGGATGTCCTTGAGCTGGTGGCCTTCCAGCTTGCGCCCGCTGGACAGCAGCTGGCGCGCCGCCAGATTGGCGTAGACGATGGTGCCGCGGCCGCCCGCCGAATCGGCCACCAGCAACATCGCCACCGGCGTGTTCTGGACCATGGTATCGAGCAGCAGCTCGCGCTGCACCAGGCCCAGGCGCTGCTCGCGCAATACCCGCCCCAGGTCGTTGTGGGCGGCGATCAGGTCGGCCAGTTCGTCGTTGTGCTGCCAGTGCAGGCTGAAGGAAAAGTCGCCGTCGCGGTAGCTGGTCACCGTGCCCTCGAGCGCGCGGAAGAGCGACAGGATGGGCTGGATCTGCGACCGGATGGTGATGATCGCGATCGGCACCACCGCCAGCAGGCAGGCGGAAAACACCAGCAGCGGGCTGTCGGGAAACAGGGTGTCGAGGCCGATGGCGATCAGGATGCCGAGCGCCAGCAAGGTGCCGACCAGGGCCGACCAGCGCGTGACCAGGGAGAGCCGGAATCCCTTTCCTTGACCGCCTGGACCCGCGCTCATGCGGACCTGGCGATGCCCAGCCGCTCCATGCGGCGGTACAGCGCCTGGCGCGACAGGCCGAGCTCGAGGGCGGCCTGGGCCACTACGCCGCCCGCGCGCGCCAGCGCCTGGGCGATGGCCTCGCGGTCGGGCTCCGTCTCGTTGGCCGCCGCGGGCGCGGCCGGCAGGCCGAGGTCGGCCACCATGATGAGCTCACCCTGGGCCAGCAGGCTGGCGCGCGCCATCACGTTCTTCAGTTCGCGCACGTTGCCGGGCCAGGCGTGCGCCAGCAGCGCCGCTTCGGCGGACGGATGCAGATGCTTGCCGCGCGGGAGGAAAGACAGCGCCAGCGGCAGGATGTCGCCCGGACGCGCCGCCAGCGGCGGCAGGCGCAGCTCGATCACGTTCAGGCGGTAGTACAGGTCTTCGCGGAAGCTCCCGGCGCGGATCATGGCGCTGAGATCGGCGTTGGTGGCGCTGATCACGCGCACCTTCACCTGGCGCTCGCGGTTCGATCCCAGGCGCTCGAAGCGTCCGGTTTCCAGTACGCGCAACAGCTTCATCTGGCCGGCCAGCGGCAGGTTGCCGATCTCGTCGAGGAAGAGGGTGCCGCCATCGGCCGCCTCGAACTTGCCCTCGCGCGCCTTCGAGGCGCCGGTGTAGGCACCGGCCTCGGCCCCGAACAGCTCGGCCTCGATCAGCTCGGAGGGCAGGGCGCCGCAGTTGAGCACCACGAAGGGGCCGTCCGGCACCTGCGAGTTGGCCTGGATGATCTCGGCGATGCGTTCCTTGCCGGTGCCGTTCGGGCCGGTGATCAAGACCGGCACGTCGGCGCGCGCCACCTGGCAGGCCAGGTGCAGCACGCGTTCGGTGGCCGGGTCTTGCCACACCAGGCCGCGCAGGTCGAAGTTCTGCTCCAGCTCGCGCTTGGCGCGGCGCTCGCGCTGCAGGCGCGAGGTGAGGGCCCGGTTGGCCTGGCCCAGCTCGATCAGGTTGGTGACGGTGGCCAGCAGGCGCTCGTCGTTCCAGGGCTTGGACAGGTAGTCGGCCGCCCCCGCCTTGACCAGGTCGACCGCCGCGTCCAGGTGGGTCCAGGCGGTCAGCAGGATCACCGGCAGGTCGGGATGGCGCCGGCGGATCTCGCGGAACAGGGTCACGCCTTCCTCGCCCGAGGTGGTGTCGGCGGTGAAGTTCATGTCCTGGATCACCAGGTCCACCGGCTGGCGGGCCAGCACGGCCAGCCCTTCCTCGGGCGAGGCCGCGCGCAGCGCCGCGATGTCGTGCAGCGAGAACAGCACTTCGAGCGCGATCGCGACGGCGGCGTTGTCGTCAATAATGAGAACGGTAGGCATGGCCGCTAGCATAGCATTGACGACACAAGCTTAGGCACTGCGGGTGGCCATCGCCGGCGAGATGCTGGCCGCGCGCCAGGCCGGGCCGTAGGCCGCCAGGATGCCGAGCGCCCAGAACACGATGGCGCCGCCGATCAGGTAGGGAATCGGCAGGCGCGCCATCTCCAGCTTGCTCACCAAAAGGTGGTTCAGGCCGACCCCGAACAGCACGCCGCCGAACACGCCCGCGCTGGTGATCATGAAGTTCTCCATGATGAAGTAGCGCAGGATGTCGAGCTTGCGGGCGCCCAGGGCGCGGCGTACGCCGATCTGCTTGCGGCGCTGGGTGACCCACAGGCTGGCCATGCCGACGATGCCCGAGCAGGTGATCAGGAGCAGCAGCACGCTCACCGTGATCAGCATCCACGACAGGGCCATGTCGGCGCGGTAGCGGTTCTTGCGGTCTTCCTCGACGGTCTTGGTCTCCAGGATGATCGGGGTGGCCGAGGACTTGCGCAGCGCTTCCTCGGCGTCCTTGATCACGCGGTCGCGCTGGCCCGGTTCGGTGCGGATCGAATACAGCGCCCCCGGGTTGCCGTACAGGCGGGCCGGGATGTGCACCGCGAAGTCGCCCCGTTCGCCCACTTCGGCGTGGGCCGACTGCAGGCGCTCGACCACGCCCACGATCTGGGTGCCTTGCGAGCCTTCACCGGTACCGAAGAACATGGTCTTGCCCACCGCCGACTGGCCCGGCCACAGCTTGTCGGCCAGGGGCTTGGAGATGATCAGCTGCTTGGGCAGCTCGCGCTGCTGGTTCTCGTTGATCTCGACGTACTCGTTGGGCAGGAAGTCGCGGCCGTCGACGACCTTCAGACCATAGGCCTTGACCAGCGAGTCGCCGGACACGTACTGCGAGGCGATCGCGCTTTCGCGCTCCTGGCGCTGGTCCAGGGCCACGCTGCTGTTGCTGCCGCTGCGCGACAGCGGCATCTGGGTCACGTTGGCGACGGCCACCACGCCGGGCACCGCGCGCAGCACGTCGGCTTCGCGCTTCATGGTGGCCAGCTGCTGCTCGGGGCCGTCGCTGTTGAGGTTACGGACCGTGAAGTAGAAGGTCGAGGCTTCGTCGGACAGGCCGGACGGGCGGGCGATCACTTCGCGCCGCTCGTTCACGATGTGCAGGGAGTTGGCCAGGATGCCCAGGCTCAGCGCCACCTGCAGCGCAACCAGGATCGGACCGGTCTTGTTGCGCAGCATGGCGGACAGGATAGGACGGATTTCCATGATGGTCTCTTTCAGGATGCGTTCACGTTATTGCGATTTGAGCTGGATCGCCGGCGTCACCTGGCAGGCGCGCCAGGTCGGCAGCAGGCCCGCGACGATGGCGGCGGTGACGGACATGATGAAGGTCAGGATCAGCATCTGCCAGTCCATACGGGCGATCATCGCCATGCCCTTGCTCTGCATGCCGATCAGGGCCAGGGCGCCGAAGGCCAGCACCAGGCCCAGAACGCCGCCGACCAGGCCGATCACGCTCGACTCGATCAGGAACTGGCGGAAGATGTCGCCGCGCGAGGCGCCCAGGGCGCGCCGGATGCCCACTTCGGAGGCGCGCACCGAGAACTTCGCCAGCAGCAGGCCGATGGTGTTCACCAGGCACAGGATCAGGAAGCCGAAGGCCAGCCAGGCCGACAGCTTGCTGTCCTTGCCGACCACCTTGAGCTGTTCCATCCATTCCATCACGTTGTACAGCTTGTTCGGCGCGTTGCGCTTCAGGCGGCCCAGCTTGCGCTGCTCGCCGGCATAGCTGTCCAGCCAGGACTGCAGGTCGGCGCGATCGGCGCTTGATCGGGTCTCGAACCAGAACTGGATCCAGGTGCATTCCGAGATCAGGAGGTTGGCCCAGCCCGGATCGCGGTTGGCGCTGCAGTTCATGCTGCCGCTGTGGCCGATCTCGTGGCGGATCGCGCTGGCGAAGGGAATGAAGAACTCCTCGCCGGTGCCGAAGCGGCTGCCGCCGATCAGCTTGTAGTAGCGCGGCGTCGGCGCCCACTTGTCGATCACGCCCACCACGGTGAACGGATGGCCCAGCATGCGCAGCTGCTTGCCGACCGGGCTGGCGTCGCCGAACAGTTTCTCGGCGGTGGCGCGGCCCAGCACCACGACGTCGGCGCCGCGGGTGTCGTCGCCCTCGGTCCAGGCCTGGCCGTGCAGGAAGGGCACGTTGAACATGGCGAAGAAGTCGCGCGTCGGCGCCATGCCGTTGGCGGTGAAGGCCGGGATGTCGCTGCGCGGCGGCTCGACCGGCACCTCGACGCCGTACATGGCGGTGCGGCGCTCGCCCTGGCCGCTCTTGAGCAGGTTCATGGTGTCGACATAGGCCAGCTGGTCGTCGTTGGGGCCGTCGCTCGGCACCCAGCCTTCGACGGGGCCGTTGTCGACGTGCGGCACGAACAGGCGGTCGCTCTTCTCGGGGATCGGGTCGCCCGACATCACATGCAGGATGGTCAGCGTGGACACGCTGGCGGCCACGCCGATCGCCAGGGTCAGCACCATCAGCGCGGTCAGGGCCGGGTTGCGGCGCAGGCTGCGCACGCCGAGCTTGAAGTAGTAGGAGAACATGGCGTTTCCTCAGGCGTTGGCGGCGTTGGCGGCCTTGGTGTCGACCAGGGTCGGGCCCTTGCGCACCAGGTCCGAGACCTGGCCGTCGATGATGTGCACGTTGCGGGTGGTGCGCACCGCCAGTTCCGGATCGTGGGTCACCATCAGGATGGTGGTGCCGGCCGCGTTGATCTCTTCCAGCAGTTCCATCACGCCGCGCGCCATCTGGGTATCCAGGTTGCCGGTCGGTTCGTCCGCCAGCAGCAGCTTGGGCGAACCGGCCAGGGCGCGCGCGATCGCCACGCGCTGCTGCTGGCCGCCCGACAGCTCGGCCGGGAAGTGCTTCATGCGCGAGGCCAGGCCGACCTTGGACAGCGCCTCCTCGATGCGCTCCTTGCGTTCCTTGGCGTTGAAGCCGCGGTAGCGCAGCGGCACGTCGACGTTGTCGAACAGGTTCAGGTCGGGGATCAGGTTGAAGCCCTGGAAGATGAAGCCGAGCTTTTCGTTGCGCAGGCGCGAGCGGGCGGTGTCGTCCAGGCCCTTCACGTTGACGCCGTCCAGGATGTACTCGCCCGAGGTGAATTCCTCGAGCAGGCCGGCGATGTTCAGGAAGCTGGTCTTGCCCGAGCCCGAGGGGCCGGTGACGGTCACGAACTCGCCCTGCTTGACTTCGATCTCGAAGCCGCGCAGCGCGTGGGTTTCGATCATGTGGGTGCGGTACACCTTGCTCAGGTTGGTCATGCGCAGCATGGGTTTCTCCTTGTTTGTCTTGTCTGGTTCAGCGGTTGATCGAAACGCGGTTCGCGTTGTTGAAGGTATCGGTGCCGGAGATGACGACCTTGTCGCCGGGCTTCAGGCCCGAGATGATCTCGACGGCCGAGATGCTGGTCGCGCCAAGCTGGATCGGGGTCCGCACGGCTACGCCGTCCTGCACCACATAGGCGTGGCGTCCGCCTTCGCTCTCGACGAAGGGGCCGCGCGGCAGCATCACGACGTTCGGTTTTTCCTCGATCAGGAGGCGCGCGGTCACGCGCTGGCTCTGGCGCAGGCCCTTGGGCTGCTCGCCGTCGAAGCGCACGCGCGCCAGCACCTGGTTCTTGACCACTTCCGGCGACAGGGCGGACAGCTTGCCGGTGGCTTTCCCGCTCGGCAGCGTAATCTCGGCGTTCATGCCCAGGCCCAGGTCGGCCACGTAGGTTTCCGGCACTTCCAGTTCGACCTCGAGCTTGGACAGGTCGACCAGGGTCATCAGCGGCGCGTTGGCGGCCACCACCATCCGGTTCTGGACATTCAGGGTGCCGATGAAGCCGTCGACCGGGGCGCGCACGGTCAGCTCGTCCACGCGGCGCTGGGCGTTGGCCAGCGACAGGCGCTGGCGTTCCAGTTCGTTGACCTTGGTCTTGAGCGCCAGCTGGACGTCGTCGCCTTCCAGGCTGGCCGCCTGGGCGGCGTGGCGGGCGCGGATCTGGGCCGAGTTCAGCGCATCCTTGGCCTTCTGGTGGTCGATCTTGGCGATGATGCCCAGCTGGCCCACGCTCTCGTAGCGCTCCAGGGTGCGCTGGGCCGACAGCCGGTCGATCTCGGCGGTGTCGGCTTCGCGCTGGGCCAGCAGTTTCTGCTTGCGCGCCAGGATCTGCTGGCGCGCCACCTCGGCCTTGAGCTGTTCGTAGCTCGACACTTCGCGCTTGAGTTCATCGCTCAGGTCGGGCGACTCCAGCACGGCCAGCACATCGCCCTTCTTGACGGTGTCGCCGGCGGCGACCTTCAGGTTGACGGTGGCCGGGGAGGTGGAATACAGGGTGGGGCTGACGGCGGCCACCACGCGGCCGTTGACCGAGGCGTCGCGCACCAGGGTGCCGCGGCCGACTTCGGCGATGCGCAGGCGCTCGCCGGACACCGAGTGTTCGCTGCTGTTCCAGGCGGACAGCAGGAAGCCGCTGAGGGCGACCACGGCGGCCGCGATGCCGCCGATGAGGGCGCCGCGCTTGAGTTTCTGCGCCGGCGGCGGGGCGATGACGGCGTCTTGTTGTGAAGTATCTCGGATCATGGAATGTCCAGTAGCGACAGAATGCTGTCTTTACTGCACGATCCGTGCCAGGCCTTGCAATGTGGCTAAGCGCTTGAATTCAAAGGAGGAACAGGGAGGGGAGACACTGTCCGCGCTGTCCGCGCCAGGCTGTGCGGACAGCGGCGGACAGCGCGGGACGGCCGCCGGACGCGGCCGATGGGAGTAGGGAAGGGCCGCCGGACGCGGCCGATGGGAGTGGGAACGGCCGCCGGACGCGGCCGATGGGAGTAGGGAACGGCCGCCGGACGCGGCCGTCGAGGGTCAGCTCTGCGGGTGAACGACCTTGACGTTGCCGTCGACCGAGGACTTGTCGATGTAGCCGATCGCATTGCGGTCGGCTGCCAGCGCCTTCTTGACGGCGGCGTCCGACGGGTAGGTCTTGGGACGGATGCCCTTGCCCGAGAATTCCAGCTTGGCCCAGACCGCCTCGTACTGCGGCGACTTCTTGGACACGACTTTTTCGAGGAATTCGCGCTGGGTTTCCGAATCCTTGGCCTGGTCGATGGGGGTCAGGTCCTTCGACTTGCCCAGGTAGAGTTCGCTGATCTGTTCCTGGGTCAGGGCCGATACCGGGTTGGCGGCGTTGACCACGACGACGACTTGGGCGTTGGCGCTCGCGGCGCACGCCAGGCCTGCGCACAGCGCTGCATGGATGAGATGCATCTTCATTGTTATTCCTAAATGTGGTGATCAGAACAGGCGGTCGTAGGACAGGCGGATCACGTTGGCGTTGTCGCCGAAGTTACGGGTCGTGTCTTCGAAGCGGTCGACCTGGGCCTTGATGCTGCTGCGCGCATCGACGTCGTAGCGCAAGGTGAACGAGGCGCGCTGGTAGCTCTGCGGGTCATAGAGCTCGAGGTCGCTGGTCTTCTCGGTATAGCGGGCGAAGTTGATGAACGGCGTCCAGTTGCCCCAGCGGTAGCCGGCGCCGATCGTGAACGCCGGCGCGGCCACCTCGTAGTCGCCGAAGTCGCGGGTCAGGCGGGTGACTTCGCTCAGGATGAACCAGTCGTCGAAGTCCAGGTTGGCGGCCAGGCCGTAGGCGCGCAGGCGGGCGAAGCTGTCCATCTCGCCGCTCGGGCTGCTGGTCTCGACCTTCGACTGCAGGTAGACGCCGCGCACGGTCAGCGGGCCGCGGCTGACTTCGAGGTCGGCGCCGACGATGTTGTTCCAGTTGACCTTGGTGTCTTCGGGGCTGTACAGCTTGTAGTACTTCGATTCCTTCACGGTTTCCTTGCCGCCGAAGACGCCCGCGTTGAAGGTGGCGCCGGCCAGCTTGCCCTTGTAGCGCGCGCTGCCGCCGTTGTAGTTCACCGCTTCCCAGCCATAGAGTTCGGGCGGCACGCCGATCCACGGATAGGCCGAGCCGACGTCCTGGAAGTCGGAGTAGTAGTACAGCGGAATGCGCTTGCGGCCGACCTGGAATTCCCAGTTCTTGTCGAGTTCGTAGGCCGCATAGGCCCATTCCACGGAGGGCTTGGGCTCGGTGCCGCGCACCACGACCTGGGTGACGGCGCTGAGTTTGTCGGTGAAGCGGTAGCTGGCCTGGATGCCGGCGCGCGATTCGGGTTTGAACGACAGGTCGCCGTCGTAGACGCCGGCGGTGCTCCAGTCGGCGATCCAGCACGGGCAGGGGTGGCCGTCCATGACGGTGATGCCGCGGTAGTCCGGCGACAGCGAAGCACCGAAGGTCTTGCCGGCGACGATGGAAGCGAAGCCGCTCAGCTTGAACGGCG
Source organism: Massilia sp. DD77 (assembly GCF_036961685.1). NCBI lineage: Bacteria > Pseudomonadati > Pseudomonadota > Betaproteobacteria > Burkholderiales > Oxalobacteraceae > Massilia > Massilia sp. DD77. The sequence goes on along the minus strand of NZ_JBAMDH010000002.1, from coordinate 36,312 downwards.
ATGCCGCTTCGTTTTCCTCGGCGGCGGAGGCCGTGAACGAGGCGCCGAGCAGGGCGGCCGCGACAACGGGGAGAACGCTCTTCCACTGGCGGAGCTTGGAAACAGCCATGTTGATATCCTTTGATCGGTGCGGCGACAGCGCACCTATGAGGTAGACGGAAAAGAAAGCATGAAGAAGCGAAGCCTTGAACGTTCGCTATATGCAGGATGAATTGTAGAAAAGGAGGGAAGGCGAAAGAAGTGAAATCTTTACTTGCATCACTTTCCGTTGCCGAGTGGCAACGGAAAGTGATGAGTTGAGCAAGAAAGAGCGAAGAAGCCTGCGTGAACGGCTTATTTGAGAGGCTTCTGTTTCTGGCCGTACTTACCGATGATCTCGCCCTTGGCCAGGATGTGGCCGCGCATCGCCTGCAGCAGCTGGTCGCGGTCGGCTCCAAAGGGCAGGTCGAGCACGGTGTCGAGCGCGTACACCTGGAAATGATAATGGTGGGCCAGGTCGCCGACCGGCGGCTTGGGACCGAACCAGCCGATCGAACCGCGTGTAGTGCGGCCCTGCAGCACGCCATCCGGATCGGTCAGGCGCGGCTGTTCCTGCAGGCCTTCCGGCAGGCTGGTGACGCTGGCCGGGATGTTCCAGGCCAGCCAGTGCACGAAAGGCGTGACCGGCTTGCTGTCCGGGTCTTCCATCACGATGGCATAGGACTTCGCATTCGGCACGGCTTTCCAGGACAGCGGCGGCGAGACGCCGTCGGCGTATTCGCTGAAGCGGACGTCCAGCTGGCCGCCGTCGCGGAAGGCGGACGAACTGAGCGCGAGCTGGCCCTTGGCCTCGGTTTCCGGGCGCTTGTTCGCCAGCGGCACGCCATTGCCCTTGTTCGCCTGCTCGCGCATCGGTCCGGCCGGCGGGACGGCGTTGCCCACCGCCTCGGTCTTCGGCCCCGTGTAGGCGATGCGGTAGATGACGCCGTTGGCGTCGTCCGCCATCAGCAGCGCGCCGTCCTTGGCGAAGGCCAAACCGACCGGACGCGCGATATGGGTCTTGCCGCCGTCGGTCAGGAAGCCTGTGACGAAGGGCTCGACCGACTTCGGCTGGCCGTTGGCGTAGCGTACCCGCACGATCTCGTAGCCCGAGGCCGGGTTGCGGTTCCACGAGCCGCGCATGGTCACGAAGGCGTCGCCGCGGAACTCGGCCGGGAACATGTCGCCGGCGGCGAACACCATCTGCATCGGCGCCGCATGGGCGGTATAGCCGAGCACCATCGGCTGGCTGCGCGCCTTCCATTCTTCCTTCTTGATCTCGCCCGGCGGCGTGCTTTGCGGGTAGATCTCGCCCGCACCGTAGACGTGCGGCCAGCCGTACTGCTTGCCCAGTTCGAGCTTGTTGAGTTCTTCCGGTTGCTGGTTGTCGCCCAGGAAGTCGATGCCGTGGTCGAAGCCCCAGAATTCGCCGGTCTGCGGATGCCAGGCGAAGCCGATGGTGTTGCGCAGGCCGCTGGCGAAGATGCTGCGTTGCTTGCCGTCAGGCGAGATGCGCAGCATGGTGGCGTTTTCCTGGTTGCTCTCGTTGCAGGCGTTGCAGGTGCTGCCCACGCTCAGGTAGAGCATGCCGTCGGGGCCGAAGGCCATGCTGCGGTTGGGGTGCTGGCCGGCGTCGGGCAGGTCGCCGGCCAGCAGCTCGAGCTTGCCCAGGCGGCCGTCAGGCCCGATCCCGGCCGCGAACAGCTCGCGCGCCGTGGTCAGGTAGAGCTTGCTGTCGCGGATCGCCAGGCCATGGACGCCGGCGCGGTTGGCCACCGTGACGGGGGCGCCGTCGGCGCGGCCGTCCTTGTCGGCGTCGCGCAGCAGCAGCACGTCGCCCTGGTCGCGCCGGCTCAGGTAGATGTCGCCGTTCGGCGCCACCACCAGGATGCGGGCGTTCTTGAGGCCGGTGGCGAAGGGCGTGACCGTGAATCCCTGGGGCGCCTTGATGCCGCGCAGGCGCTCCGCGGTCGGCTCCACCTTGTTCGGCTTGAAGACGTTGACACCGTTCGAGACCTGGGTGCCGTCGCCCTGCTGGGCGGCGACCGCGCCGGATGCGAGATACAGCAACAGGCTGGGGAGGACTGCGGGCAGGAGTGCGGGCAATGCGCGTTTCATCGGGGCGTCCTTTCTTCATCGTGTGGGGGAGACAGCCCGGCCATCGTGCCAGAGCGGCGAGCGGCGGTTTGTGAGGGAACGTACATAGACAGAGCGGGCGCAACTGCTGGAGCGGGAGTAATGACCCGCCTGTTAGTTTCTTGTGGGATACAAATGATGCGTGTCGGAATTTCTTACATTCGCTTAAGAAGGATCGAAATGCCTCCTTGCAAATCAAATACTTGCAGTACTGGCACGTATATTGCTACATGTAAATTTGTCTTTCTTTAAATATAACCTGGATAGAGACCAAGAAAAATGAATCGACCACTCGCACAATTGTTCAGCACCGCAGCCCTCGGCCTGGCGTTCATGCTCCCGGCCTCGGCGGCCATCGTCACGACCAACACCGCCGTCACCGGCACCGGCCCGCTCGGCCAGCAGTGGAGCGCCACCTGGACCGGCAGCGACGCCTATGGCATGGGTTCCGACCTGACGGTCGGCGGCGACAAGCTGAGCTACGATTTCCAACATCCAGGCCATGCGGGCATGGGCGTGCCGGGCCAGACCTACGTGTTCTCCACGACCGCGCAGAAAAACGGCAACCTGTCGATCAACGTGGACCTGTCCTCGTTCGCAGCCTGGTTCCAGTCGTACACCACGATGTCGATCTGGGAAGGCTCGACCAGCAATGCGACCGAGTTGACCGGCAATACCTGGGGTGGCGTGGTCTCGAAGACCATCGACCTCGACCTGACTGCCGGCGAAGCCTGGGGTTTTATGGCGACGGGCGGCAACTATGACGGTACCGGCATCCTGACCGGCTCGTTCACCGTGACCGCGGCCGACGTCCCGGAACCCGCCTCGCTGGCGCTGCTCGGCCTGGGCGCCGCCGGCATGCTGGCGCGCCGCCGCAAGAAGGCCTGAGCACGGCGCGTATGCCGCCGGGGGCGATCCCGGCGGTGCTGAAAAAAAATGCCAGTCAGACGAATGACTGGCATTTTTTTTGATCCTTTTGATCGCTGCCGCCCCGCGTACATCACGCGTGATGCAGCGCGGCCAACGCCGGCTGGTCCAGCATCGCGTAGGGATAGATGCCGCGCCGGTGGCCGTCGGCAAAGACCAGGTTGAGGGCGTAGGCGCCGACCGGCTCGATGGCGGTGATGCGCGGCGCTTCGCCCGGCACTCGGCACAGGGGATCGTCCAGCGCCGCAATCAATGCACCGGAGGCGTCAGCCAGTCCCAGCTTGCCGAGCGTGGTGGCGGCTTCCTCGCGCACCTGCCAGGCGGCGGCGTCCGGCGCGGCCAGCAGCGCCGGCAGGACCGCGCCGCTGCCGGCGTAGATGTCGTGCCCTTCCGGCATCGGCAGCACATAGGTGCCCATGTGATGCACCTTGCGCATGGCATAGTCGCCGGGTTTCGTCCTTTTCGGACTTGACGCCCCAGCTGTCCAGCGCTTCGATCATGGCGTAGCTGTTCTGCGCATAGGCGATCACGGTCTTCCGGTTGACGATGCCGTCGTTGGCGACCGTGATCTCCTTGACGTACTGCTCGGGCGTGGCGAAGCCCGGCACCACGGCGTTGTTCAGGCCATCCATGCCCATCGAGATGGCGCCGCTGCGCTTGACGTTGGCTTTTTCCAGCAGCAGGACACGCAGGGCCGGCTCCGCTTCCTTGGCCCTGACCGCGGCCATCGGGCCGGCGGTGCCGCCGCCGATCACCAGCACGTCAACGATTTGCACTTGGGCTTCGCCGCGCACGTACAGGTATTCGAAATCGAGCGGCTCGCCACCGGCCGTCCAGGTGAGGCGCTCGATGCGCAGCAGGGCCGCGGCGGGCGCCACTGACAGGGCCGCGGCAAGTTCTGCGTCGGCATTCAGGGCGCCGATCTGGAGGTCGGCATGGCCGAGGGCGATGCCATAGTCGCTTTCCAGGATCAGGAAGACGTCGCGTTCGGCCAGGTTCTCGGCGCGCAGGCGGCCGCCGACGGCGGCGCTGGCCGGGATCTCGCGTTGCGACAGTACCAGGTTGACGATCCGGTGTCCCTTGCCCGCCACCTTGACGATCAGCCCTTCGTTCTGCAGGTCGCCCAGGGCCTGGCGCACGATGATGCGGCTGACGCCGAACATCGCGCCGATCTCGCTTTCGGCCGGCGGGCGCGTGTCCTGGCCGCAGGTGCCGTCCAGGATGCGTTCGCGCAGCTGGGAGTACAGCGGCACCGGAGAGTGTTCAATGGCTCGGAAGGATGGCATTCGCAAGTCCTGTCATGACGGGTGATGATCTTGCGAAGATGGTATCGATGGGCTGGCGTGACGGGAACGAATCTCTTCGTGCTACGACATACGGAAAACGCCTGAGTCGGTGGCCGCATATCGATATGCGTCCACCGGTTCGGTTGACGGTTACTCCAGCACGCGCAGCGCGTCGGCCAGGCGCAGGTCGTGCATCTGGTCGAGATAGGCGTCGAGGTAGCCCTTGTGCGAGGCGCCGACCAGCACCAGGGTGCGGCCGCCCCGGCGCGCGTTGATCACCTCGCGCAGATTGGCGGCCATGCGCAGGTTGCGCGTTTCCCAGTAGCCGACGTAGTCGCGTCCATAGCCTTGGGGCGAGGGTTCTTCCAGGGCCGCGCCGAAGTCGTTGTCGAACACGAGCCGCCACTGGTCGGGCGCGTTGAAGCCGCGGTACATGGCCAGCACGCCTTCCTGCGTGCCGAGGCGCGCTTGCAGGGCGGCGTCGAGCTGCTTGCGCTTCGCCCCGGCGGGGTTGTCCCAGGCTTTCATGAGCGCCGCGCCGTAGCGCTTCTGCTCCGCTTCGTCCTTCATCGGCTGGTCGGCGGTATGGTCGTCGAAGGCGTACAGGCGCTCCAGGCCCAGGCGCGCCGCCAGCGGGGCGGCGATCAGGTAGTCTTCGCGGCGTTTCACGCGCAGCTTCTCCAGCGCCGCGACCAGGGTGGCGTCCAGTCCGTCGCCGCTGCGGCGTTCGGACTCGGGCAGGCGCAGCCACTGGACCAGGGCCGATGCCGGCTCGCCGCCCGCCAGGAACAGGGCCGCCAGGCGCCGCCGCTGGGCGGGCGAGGGCGCTTGCGGCCAGGAGGCCAGCATGGCCTCGGCCTGCGCCGTGGCGGCGGGGACGTCGAGGCCGGTCGCTGCGCGTGCCGGTGCGGTGTCCCAGCAGTAGTCGTCGACCGTCTCCCGGTAGCGGTGGGGGAACTGGCGCAGGAAGGCGCACTGCGGGCCGGACAGCGCCTCGATGGCGATCGCCTGCGGACGCCAGCGCGCCAGCCGTTCGTTCAGCGGGCCGAGGCCGGACGGCTGGAAGACAGGCGGCAGCTGTGACAGGTGGGGCGTGCCCAGGACCAGGACTTCGTTCTGCGGGCCGTTCTTCGGGCCCTTCAGCTTGCCGGGTTCGAAGTCTGCTGCCTGTGTACCGAGCGCAAGCAGCAATCCGACGAGTGAAGCGAGAGGCCGCCGCATGAAATCTCCTGTCCGTGTGAATGAACGCCAAGCCTACATCAGCTGCAGCTGGAAGCAGGGAAAATCGGATATGCACACGGTGCGGCTGGCTTGGAGAAGTGCTTGGCCGCGGCATCGGTCCGTCGACTAATATGGCCGTCATCTTGGCGTTCCGATGGCGGCCGTGTACGTCCACTATCGGCCCAGGCTGTGTAAAAACGTGAAGAAAATTCGACAACGAAAAAATAGACCTCTCAGAACGGCCGCTACGCGATTTTCTCGAGGTCGGGAAGGGTCTCCCTACCCATAGCAATTTCGAGATTTGGCGTTTTTACACAGCCTGGACCGATACCAGACGTTCAGAATGGCTCAGTGTATGGTCTTGTCGGGGTCACGACAATAAGGAACTTCTCAGGCCCCCTCAACTGCGGGTGGTGACATGCGCCGCGCGCAAGGGCGTCCAGCCGAGCGAGGCCGCGATCAGGCGGCGGTAGCGGGTGTCGATATGGGCGGGCGTACGGCGCACGTATTTCTCCGCCTCGGCGCGTTCGGCGCCGTGCAGGCTGTCCAGCATCGCCACCGTTTCCTGCGCCGTCGGCACGCGGCCCTCACTTCCCGCCGACTTGGGCGGCAGGGCGGTCCAGACAGCGGCGTCGATGCGCTGCTCCCGCAGCCAGGCCGCGATGCGTTCGTCACTGCGGGCCCCATCGGCGGAGGGCAGGCTGCCGATCCAGTCCGGCCGCTCGGGCGTGATCTTTTCACGCGCGCTCAGCATGGCGCGGGCCATGTCCAGGTCCTGCGTGGCCAGGTAAGCCCAGTAGGTCGGCATGAGGCGGGCGCCTTCGCACAGCACCAGCGCCACCTCGGGACTGTCGTCGCTCTTGCGCACGAATTCCAGCGGCAGGCGCGGGCCGCCGGGATGCCAGCCGGAGGCCAGGCGCAGCGCTCCCGGCTTCCAGAGCAGGGAACCCCAGGCGATGCAGACAATGTTCATGGCGCGCTCGCAAACCGAAAACGACAGTCTAGTCCGCCACCCGGAAACGGCGTGCACGGGTGTGCAGGCCCCTCACAGCCGTACTGGCGCCAGGACACCTGAGGTACAATCTGGAAACGTTTTTCTTCTGCTTCGGTATCCACCATGACGCCTGACGAGCCTGCCACACTCCACGCGCTGCGCCGCCGGCAGGTGCTCAAGGGCGCCCTGGCCGCGGCCGCGCCTTTGGCACTGCCGTCCGCCCCGGCCGGCGCGGCCAGTGCGCACAAGCCGCTGGTCGTCGGCGGCCTGCCCGTCACCTGCAACCTGACCCTGCCGATCGCCTGCCAGGCCCGCATCGCCGTCAACGCGAAATCCGGCGCCGGACCCTCGCCCTTCGCCTACGCCAAGTTCAGCGGCTGGCCCGAGGTCAAGGAGTCGCTGATGACGGGCCGCATCCCGGCTGCCTACATGCTGGCGCCGCTGGTCATGGACCTGGTCGACAGCCGCATCCCGCTCAAGATCGTTTCGCTCGGCCACCGTTCGGGCGCGGTGATCATGGTGCGCACCGATTCGCCGGCGCGGTCCTTCCGCGACCTGCGCGGCAAGAGCATCGCCATCCCCAGCCGTTTCGCGGTCGACTACCTCTTCCTGCGCAAGATGCTGGCGCGCGCCGGCATGACGCCCAAGGACATCACCCTGATCGAGATGGCGCCGCCCGACATGCCGGCCGCGCTGTACGCGCGGGCGGTGGACGCCTACTGCACCGGCGAGCCTTTCGGCGCGGCGGCCCAGCGCGCCGGCTATGCGCGCCCGCTGGCGATGACGCGCGACGAATGGCGCAACTACATCTGCTGCGTGCTCACCGTGCGCGAAGACCTGATCGAGTCGAACCCCGCGCTGGTGCAGGACCTGGTCAACCATATCCAGGCGGCCGGCGACTGGCTCGACAAGGGACCGGCGAACCGCGACAAGGCGGCCCTGATCGCGTCCAGCCGCACGTATTTTGGCCAGGACCCGAAGATCATCAAGTTCGTGATGGACAATCCCGAAGACCGCGTGACCTACGGCGACCTGCGCCTGATCCGCGCCGAGTTCGACGAGTTGATGCAGCTGTCGGTCGAAGCGAAGACGCTCAAGCGCCCGGTGGCCTACGAGCGCTACGTCGACGAACGTTTTTACAAGAACATCAAACCGGTGCCGATTCCGCTGTGAAGACCTTATTGCTGTCCTTGCTGCTGTGTTGCAGCCTGGCCCACGGCCAAACCCTGAAATCCGGCGTATTCGAGCCGCCGCGCGCCGCGCCCGAGATCGCGCTGCCGGCGTCGACCGGCAAGCCCTTCAAGCTGTCCAGCCTGCGCGGCAAGGTGGTGGTGCTGGAATTCGGCTACACCCAGTGTCCCTACGTCTGCCCGGTGTCGCTGGCCTCGCTGGCCCAGGCGCGCACCCTGCTGGGGGCGGCGGCGGCCGACGTGCAGGTGGTGTTTGTCACGGTCGACCCGGAGCGCGACAGCACCAGCCACCTGCGCAGCTACCTGGCCAGGTTCGACCCCAGCTTCATCGGCATCGGCGGCACGCCCGAGCAAATCCAGGGCGTGCTGAAAGACTACGGCATCAGCGTGAGCAAGCAGCTCGTCGAAGGCAAGGCCGGGTACCAGCTGGGCCATTCGTCCTACCTGTACTTCGTCGACCGGCGCGGCATGCTGCGCGCGCTGATGCCCTTCGGCCGCCCGGCCGCCGACATCGCGCACGACCTGGCGATCCTGTTGAAGAAGTAGGGCGTGAGGACCTTGCGCCGCCTCTGGCCCCTGTGGCTGACACTCGCTTGCGTCTTGCTTGCGCTGGCCTGGGCCATGTTCGCGCCGCTGGCGGCGAACAGCCGCGACAAGCTGTTCGAGATCCCGGCCGGCACCTGGGAGCGGCGCATGAAGGGCGACAAGCGCGACATCCTGCCTTCGACCATCCGCCTGACCCAGGGCGTGCAGGACGTGCTCCTGCTGCGCAACAAGGACACCGTGCCGCAGGTCTTCGGGCCGGTGCTCATCATGCCGGGCCAGGACTTCCGCCTGCCCTTCGAGACCGTCTCCGAAAACGAGTTCAATTGCACCGCCCACAGCAGCGGCTCGATGAAGGTGATCGTCGAACCCTACCCGGCCCCCGGCCTGGCGCGCCTGCGCTGGCGCCTCGACCGATTGACCGAGAAAAGCACTTCAGTGGATAACATCAGTGGATAAATTCGTCGACTACCTGAAACGCGGTTGGCCCGCGCTGCTGCTGATCGTGGCCCTGGTGGCCGTGTGGCACCTGGCCGTCGCGCAGAGCCAGAGCCTGATCTTCCCGACCCCGGGCCAGGTGCTGGCCGGCACCGTGGAGCTGGCGCAGAACGGCACCCTGTGGGAGCACATCGGCGCCTCCCTGATGCGCGTGACCGTCGGCTTCCTGCTGGCGGTGGCGGTGGCGGTGCCGGTCGGCCTGTGGATGGGGCGCGTGGACCGCGTCTACCACACGCTCAACCCCTTGTTCCAGATCCTGCGGCCGATTTCGCCGATCGCCTGGATTCCGCTGGCGATCCTGTGGTTCGGCGTGGGCGACGTGGCGCCGGTATTCCTGATCTTCCTGGCGGCGGTGTTCCCGATGATCGTGCAGACGGCCAACGGCGTGCACACCATCGAGCAGCGCTACCTGCATGCGGCCATGAACTTCGGCGTCTCGCGCCAGAAGATGTTCCACCAGGTGATCGTGCCCGCCGTGCTGCCGGACATCGTGGTCGGCATGCGCATCGGCCTGGGCGTGGCCTGGCTGGTGGTGGTGGCGGCCGAGATGATCGTGCGCGCCTCGGGCCTGGGCTACATGATCATCGACGCGCGCAACGCCGGCAACCGCTACGACCTGGTGGTGGCGGGCATGGCGATCATCGGCCTCATCGGGCTGCTGCTGGACGTCGTCATGCGCAGGCTGGAAGGACTCAACTCGGTAAGGTGGCGCTATGGCCGTTAAGATTGTTGTCGACGATATCCGCAAGAGTTTTTCCAAGGGCGGCGCCACCCTGCCGGTGGTGGGCGGCATCCAGCTGGAGATCCAGGACGGCGAGTTCCTCGCCATCGTCGGGCCGTCGGGCTGCGGCAAATCGACCCTGATGAAGATGATCTCCGGCTTCGAGCAGCCAGATTCCGGCGCCGTGACGATCGACGGCGAGCGCCTGACGCGGCCCGGCCCCAAGGGCATCGTGATCTCGCAGCACGGTTCGGTCTTCCCCTGGCTGACGGTGCAGGAAAACCTGATGTTCGGCCTGAACGACGGCGAGCGCGCACACAAGGCGCGGCTGGCCGACCACTATGCCGAGATGGTCGGGCTCAAGGGCTTCGAGAACGCCTACCCGCGCGAGCTGTCCGGCGGCATGCTCAAGCGCGTGGAGATCGCGCGCGCCCTGGTCGTCAAGCCCGAGATCCTGTACATGGACGAGCCTTTCTCGGCCCTCGACGCGCTGATGAATCTGCGCATGCGCAACGAGCTGCTGCGCATCCTGCAGGAGGAGCGCCACACCGTGGTCCTGATCACCCACGACGTCGAGGAAGCGCTGTACCTGGCCGACCGCATCGTGGTGCTGTCGCCGCGCCCGACCACGGTGCAGGCCAGCTTCGCCGTCACCCAGCCGCATCCGCGCAAGGTGTCCAGCCCCGAGTTGCAGGAGATGAAGGAGGCGATCCTGGGCCAGCTGGGGCTGAGCGTCTGAGTTCGCCGCCGTCAGCTTGTCGCGCCTGGGCGTAGCCGGTCTCCTCCCGCCGTATTTCGTCGCATGGGGAATGCATCCGGCCGCCGCCTGGGCCATACTGCCTCCATCCATAGGAGAGCAGATGATTACTGAAAGCAATGCGGACCAGCCGCTCGGCGCCAGGATGCTGTTGCGGCGTGTCGCGGTCGCCATGGCGGTGGCCATGGTGGCAAGCATTCCGCTCAGCTTCGTGTGGAAGTCGCCGATGACGCTGGTGTTCCGTGCGGCCATCCTGGCGCTGATGGGGGTGCTGATGTTTTCCCTCCTCGAGCGCTGGCCGCGCCGCCTGCCCAGGCCGGTGGGGCGCTGGGCGCTGCAGGTCGGCGGCGTGGCGCTGGTCATGCCGCTCGCGACGCTGGCGATCTATCTCGCCTCGACCGGTTCCGGCACGCCGCCCTTCTGGACAGTTCACGAGCGGCTGTCCGGGTTCATGCTCCTGACCATGGCAGGCTTGCTGGCGGGGTCGTGGACTGCGCTGGTGGCGCTGATACGCCAGAAGGACGCGCTGGCGCGGCACCAGGCGCTGGCCTTCGACCTGGAACGCAGCGAACTGGCGCGCCAGGCCCTGGATGCGCGCATGAAGCTGATGCAGGCACAGGTCGCGCCGCATTTCCTGTTCAACACCCTGGCGAACGTGCAGGCGCTGGTCGACATCGGCTCGCCGCAAGCGCCGGCGGTGTTGCGCAGCCTGACGGCCTACCTGCGCGCGGCCATCCCGCAACTGGACGAAGGCTGCAATACCCTGGGGCAGGAAGTCCGCCTGGTGGAGGCTTACCTGAAGCTGATGCACATGCGGATGCCGGATCGTCTGCGTTATTCGCTGCAGGTCGACGAATCGCTCGTCAATGTGCGCTGCCCGGCGACGACGGTGCTGACCCTGGTCGAAAACGCGGTTCGTCATGGCATCGATCCGAGCGAGGAGGGCGGCGCCATCGACATCAGCATCGAGCGGCGCGGTACCCGCTGCCTGGCCCGCGTCAACGATACCGGCGTCGGCTTCGTCCACGCCGGCCCGCCCGGGACCGGGCTGGCCGGCTTGCGCGAACGTCTTGCACTGACTTTCGGCGGCGACGCGCAGCTGCGCCTGGCGGCGCGCGAACCTCACGGCGTCTGCGCCGAAGTCGAATTCCCGGCACTGGAGAGCGAACCATGCACCACCCCACCGCACTGATCGCCGACGACGAGCCGTTGCTGCGCGATGCGCTGGCGCGCCAGCTGGCCGAGGCCTGGCCCGAGCTGCGTATCGTGGCGCAGGCGCGCAACGGCCGCGAGGCCATCGAGCAGTTCGAGGCGCTGGCGCCGGACATCTGCTTTCTCGACGTGCACATGCCGGGCATCTCGGGTGTCGAGGCGGCCAGCCGGATCGGCCGGCGCGCCCACCTGGTCTTCGTCACCGCCTACGACCAGTATGCGGTGCAGGCGTTCGCACAGGGCGCGCTGGACTACCTGGTGAAGCCGGTCGAGATGGCGCGCCTGGCCGAGACGGTGGCGCGCCTGCGGGACCGCCTGGCGGCCGCGCTGCCTGTGGCGCAAACCGAGGCGCTGCTGCAGCAGCTGGCAAGCCAACTGCGGCGCGATGCGCCGCGACAGCCGCTGCGCTGGATCTACGCCCAGGTCGGCCAGATGGTCCGGCCGATCCCGGTCGACCAGATCGACTACCTGCGCTCGGACACCAAGTACACGGCGGTGGCCTGGCACGACAACGGCCAGCCCGCCGAGGCGCTGGTTCGCACCCCGCTCAAGGAACTGCTGGCGCAGCTCGACGGCGACCACTTCGTGCAGGTGCACCGCGCCGTTGCGGTCAACCTGCGCGCCGTCAGCCACATCACACGCGGCAGCGAGACCGCCACCATCCACCTGAAGCGCCGCGCCGAATCGCTGCCGGTCAGCCGGAGCTTCGTGCACCTGTTCCGCCAGATGTGAGCGGGCCGCCGTGTCGTTGCACGAATCGCGCAGGCGAAAAAAAAGCCCGCATTGCGCGGGCTTGAAGACTATTTTCTTGGAGGAGAAATAGTGGAGACAGGTGCAGTATGCTGCGCCGCAAAATATAAATCCAATGATATGTTGTGATGTCTCAAATTAGTTTTTGATATATCTCTAGTAGACCTCGGCCGTTTGCCTGAGGGTGCGTGCAGCCGCCACCATGTTGGCCAGGGCCGGGCGCACTTCCTCCCAGCTGCGGGTTTTCAGGCCGCAGTCCGGGTTGATCCACAGCCGCTGCGCCGGGATGCGCGCCGCCGCCTGGTGCATCAGCCCCACGATGGCTTCCTGGCTGGGGATGTTGGGCGAATGGATGTCGTACACGCCCGGCCCGATCTCGTTCGGGTAGCGGAAGTCGTCGAAGGCCCCCAGGAGCTCCATGTTCGAGCGCGAGGTCTCGATGGTGATCACGTCCGCATCCATGGCCGCGATCGCAGCCAGGATGTCGTTGAACTCCGAATAGCACATGTGGGTGTGGACCTGGGTCTCGTCGCGCACCCCGTTGGCGGCCAGGCGGAAGGCGTCCACCGCCCACGCCAGGTAGGCGTCCCAGTGCGCGCGGCGCAGCGGCAGGCCTTCGCGCAGGGCCGCCTCGTCGATCTGGATCACGCGCACGCCGGCCCGTTCCAGGTCCAGCACCTCGGCGCGGATCGCCAGCGCCAGCTGGCGGCAGGTGAGGGCGCGCGGCTGGTCGTCGCGGACAAAGGACCAGTTCAGCATCGTCACCGGGCCGGTCAGCATGCCTTTCATCGGCTTGCCGGTGAGCGATTGGGCATAGGCGGTCCAGGCCACCGTCATCGGACGCGGGCGCCGGACGTCGCCGTAGAGGATGGGCGGCTTGACGCAGCGCGAGCCGTAGGACTGCACCCAGCCCTTGGCGGTGAAGGCATAGCCCTCGAGCTGTTCGCCGAAATATTCGACCATGTCGTTGCGCTCGGCCTCGCCGTGCACCAGCACGTCCAGTCCCAATGCTTCCTGTTCGCGCACGCAGCGCGCGATCTCGGCGCGCATCGCGGCCTCGTAGCCGGCGGCGTCGAGCTCCCCTTGCCTGAACTGTCGGCGCGCCTGGCGGATGGCGGCGGTCTGCGGGAAGGAGCCGATGGTGGTGGTGGGATAGGCCGGCAGCCGGAGCCGCGCGGCCTGGCGCGCGCTGCGCTCGGCGTGGCCGCTGGCGCGCCGGCCCATGCCTGGTGTGATGGCATCCACCGCGGCGGCCACCGCCGGATTGCGCACGCGGGGCGAGGCGCGGCGGCGGTCGATGGCGGCGGCGTTCTCCACCAGCGTTTCCTGCACCCGGCTGCGGCCATGGTCGAGGGCGGTGGCGAGGATGTCCAGTTCCTCCAGCTTCTGCACGGCGAAGGCCAGCCAGGAGCGGATTTCCGGATCGAGCGCCTCTTCCTGGTGCAAGTCGACCGGCACGTGCAGCAGGGAGCAGGACGGCGCGATCCACAGGCGCTCGCCGATCCGGCGCTGCACCGGCTCGAGCCAGGCCAGGGTGGCGTGCAGGTCGGTCTTCCAGACGTTGCGGCCGTCGATCACACCCAGCGACAGCACCTTGTCCTGTCCCAGCATCCCGATCGCCGGCTCGACTTCGTGCGGCGCCCCGATCGCGTCCAGGTGCAGGCCGTCGACCGGCAGCGCGCAGGCCAGCGGCAGATTGTCTTCCAGCGGGCCGAAGTAGGTGGCCAGCAGCAGTTTGACGCCGCTGCCGCGCAAGGCCTCGTAGGCCGTCGCGTAGGCGCTGCGCCAGGCGCCGTCGAGTTCCGTTACCAGGGCCGGTTCGTCGACCTGCACCCACTCGACGCCCTCGCGCGCGAACCAGGCCAGCAGTTCGGCATACACCGCCAGCAGCTGCGGCAGCAGGGACAGGCGCTCCACGCCATCCTGGGCCTTGCCGAGCCACAGGTAGGTGAGGGGGCCGATGATCACCGGCTTGGCCTTCACCTTCAGCGCGCGCGCCTGGGCCAGCTGTTCCGCCAGGCGGCTGGTGTCGAGCGCGAAGCGGGTGGCGGCGCTGAACTCGGGGACGATGTAGTGGTAGTTGGTGTCGAACCACTTGGTCATCTCGCCCGCCTGCATGCAGCCGCAATCGTGGTCGCGGTCCTGGCCGCGGTCTTGGCCCCCCGAGCGGCCGCGCGCGATGCGGAAGTAGGCGTCGAGCGGCTCCCCATCGTGGGCGTGCGCCCGCCGCGGCACGTTCCCCAAGGTGAAGCTCATGTCGAGCACCTGGTCGTAGAGCGAGAAGTCGCCCACTGGCGCCAGCGAGAGGCGGGCCTGCTGCTGCCAGTGGCGGACGCGCAGCCCGGCGGCCAGTTGCGCCAGCTCTTGCGCGGACGCCTCGCCCTTCCAGTGGCGCTCCAGGGCGAACTTCAGTTCGCGCTGCGCGCCGATGCGCGGGAAACCGAGATTGTGCGTGATGGTCATGATGCCCGTTCGTTGGTAAGTGGATAAGCCCATCATAGGCGAGCTGATTCATGAATAAAATTGGTATGATTTCATGCATCCATTAATTTCATTCATAGTTCAGCCATGCTCGAACGTATTCACCTGTCCATCATTCGTGAAGTCGACCGCCGCGGCTCGCTGACCGCGGCCGCCGAGGTGCTGTGCCTGACCCAGTCCGCGCTGAGCCATACCATCCGCAAGCTCGAGCAGCAGCTCGGCACGCAGGTGTGGACGCGCGAGGGGCGGACGCTGCGCCTGACCCAGGCCGGCGAATACCTGCTCGGCCTGGCCCAGCGCGTGCTGCCCCAGCTCGACCATGCCGAGCGCCAGATGGCGCAGTACGCCCAGGGCCAGCGCGGCACCCTGCGGATCGGGATGGAGTGCCACCCGTGCTACCAGTGGCTGCTGAAGGTCGTCGCACCCTACCTGGCCAGCTGGCCGGCGGTCGACGTCGACGTGAAGCAGAAATTCCAGTTCGGCGGCCTGCAGGCCCTGTCCTCCTACGAGGTCGACCTGCTGGTCACGCCCGACCCCCTGTTCAAGCCGGGCCTGCGCTTCGTACCGGTGTTCGACTACGAGCAGATGCTGGTGGTCGGCAGCGGCCACCGCCTGGCCGGCCGCGAGTTCGTCGAGCCCTGCGACCTGTCGGATGAAGTCCTGATTACCTATCCGGTCGATATCGAGCGCCTGGACATCTACAACGGCTTCTTCGTGCCGGCCGGCTGCGCGCCGCGCGAGCGCAAGACGATCGAGACCACCGACATCATGGTGCAGATGGTGGCGGGCGGGCGCGGCGTGGCGGCGCTGCCGGGCTGGCTGGTGCAGGAATACGCCGCGCGCATGCCGGTGGTGCCGGTGCGCCTGGGCCGTCAGGGCATCGCCAAGCAGATCTTCCTGGGCACGCGCGAGGAGGATGCGGGACTCGACTACCTGGAAGCCTTCGTGACGCTGGCGCGCCAGACCTGACATCTTGTTACAAACAAGCCGCGCCGCCGCGCGCTTGCGCCTTCTCAGCGGCGCGCGGGACTTGTACCATAGCCTCATCGAGCACGTTTTTACGAAAGACCTTCATGCGCACCCCGACTCTCTCCCGCCTTCTCCCCCGTCTTCTCTCCCGCATTCTCGGCCTCGCCGCCTTCGCAGCCGCACTGTCGGTTCCCGCCCAGGCGGACAGCTTCACCTCCTCGGCCTCCAGTGCGGGTTCGGCCTCGTCGGCCAGCATTTCCGATTCGATCAGCGGTTCCAGCACCAGCTCGAGCGACGACGACCGCGTGGCCGCCGGCCAGTACCGCGTGATCAACGTCGCCCAGGCGCCGGGCAAGCCGGGCACTACCCGCATGACCCTGCGTGCGGTGGCCGGTGCGCGCGCGTTCAACCTGGACGTGCCGGACCGCGCCCTGGCCCAGCGCCGCGTGAACGCGGGCGAGCTGGTGAATGTCAAGGAGCGCGTGTACGGCTTCGAATTCGCCTACGCCGACACCCAGCGTCCCTTCTTCCTGGCGCTGCAGGACGAGTGGTACCGCGAACTGCAATCGCATAAAGTCACCGGCTGATGGTCGTCCGCCTGGCCCGGCTGACCCTGGCCGGGCTGGCCCTGTGCGCCGGCACGGGCGCCTGGGCCGGAGTGCCGGCCTTCTGCGAACGCTCGCGCGACATCACGGCCGCCGAGCAGGACCGCGTGCTGCGCTTCGCCGGCGTCGTGAAGCAGGAGCTGGAACGCTCCGGCGCGCGGGTCGCCCTGGTCGCGCGCGCGGGGACGGACCTGAGCCGCTTCGGCCTGCTGTACTCGCATGCCGGCGTCGCCTTGAAGGACGACGCAGCCGGCTCCTGGGCCGTGCGCCAGCTCTACTACGCCTGCGACGAAGCGCGTCCGCGCCTGTTCGACCAGGGCGTGCCCGGCTTCGCGCTCGGGGCGGATGCGCCCGCGCGCGGCCACATGTCGCTGCTGTTCCTGCCCGATGAAGAAGCGGCGCTGCTGGAACGGGCGGCCCTGGACAAGCGCCTTGCGCTGGCCCTTCTGGCCGGGCAGTACAGCGCGAACGCTTATGCCTACGGCACGCGCTACCAGAACTGCAACGGCTGGGTGGCGGAGCTGCTCGCCAGCGCGTGGGGCCGCCTGGACGCCAGGGAAGCGCCGCGCCGGCAGGCGCAGGACTGGCTGCGCGCCCAGGGTTATGCCGCCGGCCCGGTCCGGATTCCCTCGCACGCCTTGATGTTCGCCGGGCAGTTCGTGCCCCTGGTGCACCTGAACGACCACCCGCTGGACGACATCCATGCGCTGGCGCTGCATGTGAGCGTGCCGGCCTCGATCGAGGAGTTCGTGCTGCGCCGGGCGCCGGGGACGCGCCGGGTGGAAATTTGCCATGACGCGCAGCGTATCGTCGTCCGGCGCGACGGGGCGCCGCTCGATGCGGCCTGCACGCCGAAGCCTGAGGATGAAATCGTCGACATCCGGTCCTGAACGGCTCTTCACGCCTCCTGCGGGCAGGACCCGTGGATCGTCATCGACGAGATCAAGCTCCTGCTGGAGCGGATCGAAGGAAAGGCGAAGCGCTAGCCTGGCCTTCCAGCGCGGGCAGGACCTCGTCCAGCCGGCTCGCTTCGCAGCTGGGGATCGCCGGCGACGCATTGACCAGCTTCCCCGGATTGAACCAGCAGCTGTCGATGCCGTAGCGGTTGGCGCCCAGGATGTCCGCATCCAGCCGGTCGCCGACGATGACGGTCTCGTCATGCGAGAAGCTGCGCGCCATGCGCGTGGTGTAGTCGAAGAAACGGCTGTCCGGCTTGGCGTAGCCGCAGGCCTCCGAGGTCGCGACGAAGGACAGGTAGCCGCCCAGCCCCGAGCTGGCGATGCGGCGCCGCTGGATGTGGTCGATGCCGTTGGTGATGATGCCGACTTCGCCGAGCGCGGCGAGCGTTTCGCACAGGCGCAGCGCGCCCTCGACCAGCACCACGGTCTCGGACAGCGATTCCAGGTACAGGCGGCTCGCGGCCTCGGCGTCCAGTTCCAGCCCGTGCCTTGCGAAGGTCTGGCGGAAGCGCTCCACCTTGAGGAAGTCCTTGGTTAGCTTGCCTTCTTCAAAACGCTTCCACAGTCCCAGGTTGATCGCCTGGTAGTCCGAAAAAAGAGCCGCGCCCGGTTCGGGGAATCCGAGTTCGCGCAGCGTGCGGGTGAAGGAGCACTGTTCGGAGGCCTTGAAGTCGAGCAGGGTGTCGTCGAGGTCGAAGAGGAACAGCTTGTATTTCATGGCGCTTGCCGGGCGGGTGAGGGGCCGTCCATGGTAGCACGGCCCTCGCTCCCCGGCCGGGCGCCACCTTAGCCGCCGTAGGGCGTGTAGGCGATGCCGTGCCCGATGATGGTGATCAGGGCATCCTGGTTCTCGGTCGATTCGCTGAAGCTGGTGAGCAGTTCGGAGCGCGTGAGCGCGCCGCGCTCCATGACGTCCACCCAGAAATCCAGGCCCGCCGCGTCGGGCTTGCGGTGCAGGACGTTCTGGTACATCTTCTCGACCAGTTGCGCGTTGGTCGGGGCGGTGCCGAACAGGCCCTTGAATTCCACCGAATCGATGAAGCTGCGCGCGACCTGGTCGAGCGTCATGCCCGCCTCCATGCGCGAGATCCAGTAACCCAGGCCGGCAAGGTCCGGCGTGCGGTCGAACGCCGCCTGGTAGACGCGGTAGGCCATCGCGGCCTTGCCGGTGGTCTCGAAGGTGACTTCCGCATCGGCGAACTTGAGGTGCTCGATGTCGTACAAATGGCTCACCGCGCCGCCGGCGCCGGTTTTGGTCACCTCGTGGCGCCAGCTGGTCTTCGTGAAGGTATAGTCGCGCACGGAGCCGCTGAAGCTGACGGTGTCGAAGCCGCCGTCGCCGTACAGCGTGTCGGACCCGCCCATCCCCTCCAGGACGTCGTCGCCGGCGCCGCCGCGTAAGGTATTGGCGGCGGTCGTGCCGCGAATCTCGTTGTTCAGCGCATTGCCGGTGCCGTTGCGCGCGCTGCCGCTCAGCTGCAGGTTTTCCACCGTGTCCGGCAAGCTGTAGTTGATCGAGGCGGTAACCAGGTCGGTGCCCTGACCGGCGTATTCGAGGACGATGTCGCCGGCGTGGTTGACGAGATAGCTGTCGTTGCCCAAGGCGCCGGCGAGGGTGTCGGCCCCGGCGCTGCCGAGGTAGTGCCCGTCGATTGCCGCCGTGACGAGCGTCGGGCGCGGGGCGGCGAATACATGGAAGACCGCGTGCCTGATCGGCAGGTCCACGTAATTCACGGCCATGTAGGTCAGCATCTCGCCATTGTCCGACAGCTGCGCCGATGCCAGGATGCCGGCCTCGACCGGCTGATCCGCGTTGACCACGCCGATGCCGCCGGTCTGCATGTCTTTCACGAACACGAACTCGCCGAACTCGTCCGCGGGAGCGACTCCCATGCGGTCGGAGGTCCGCAGGGCCACATAGCGTCCGTCGGCGGAGATGCTCGAGATGGTGGCGCCGAAAGGCAGCGGCTTTCCGGACAGGTCTTCGGACACGCGCACGATCGCTCCCGTGTGCAGATCCTTGACGTAGCTGCCGTAGGCGGTGCCGGCGCCGTCGGCGACCAGGTTGGTCGACATCGAGCTGAAGGCGACATAGCGGCCATTCGCGGACAGGACGGCCTCGAAGACGGTATCGTTACCGATGGTGCCGTCGGTGGCGGACTGTACGGCCACGATCTTACCGGTGGCCATGTCCTGGACAAAGTAATCAAACCCGTTGTTCGTATCGCCGGGAACGATGTCCGGTGAAAGGGCCTTGATCATCACCATACGGCCATCGTCCGAGATGCCGGCTGCTTCCGCACCAGTGTAGCTTTGGCTTTTGAGGACGGCCTCGATCTGGCGCGTCTCACCGGTCTGCCGGTCGCGCCACTGCAAGCCGTAGCTGCCTCCCGGCTTTGCCGGGGTTTCTTCGAGCATGTAGCGCCCGTTGGCCGACATCAGGCCGAAGGAGCCCGCCGCGCCGGCTGCGCCGCCCGGGAAAGGCAGGGCCAGGGTGGTCGTGCCGGTGGTGGTGTCGGTCATGTACACGGCGCGTCCAAGCGTCGCGGCATCGCTGACGGTGTTGAAGTAGACCTGGCTGGCGTCCCCGTTCATGCCGATGAAACGGGAATAATCATCGTCCACCACCAGGCCGCCCACCGGCGCCAGCGGGACCACGCTCCCGTCGACCAGGTCGAGCACGACCAGGCCTTCCTTGTACTGGTTACCGAACAGGAAGTAGTCGCTGCCCTCCACGTACAGGACGATGGAGCGGCCGTCGGCGGAGAGGTAGGGACGCTGAGCGTACTTGGGAACGCTCAGGAGGTGGGTGAGAGTGGTGATCGCCATTGTGACTCGGGAATATCAATGAAAAATTTGTCAATGATATCGCGAGCCTCGGGGTGTAAATATCTCCAAATGTCTCTGGTCCTAGGACATCCCATTCCACGCTGGACAAGCCGCTGCCGCTCAGCCGCGCGGCAGCGGCTTGCCGCGCGCGATCACTTCGCGGCAGTCGCCTTTCATGGTGGCGTTGTCGTAGTCGGTCCAGCCGTAGCTGTCCACGTAGCGCTTGTGGCGCTTGAACTTCGCATTCACGAAGCTGCGCTCCAGGCGCTCGTCCGGATAGCGGATGTCGGCCAGGTCGAGCACCGTATGGAACATGTTCTCGGTCGACAGCCTGGCCTTGCGGTGGCGCCGCAGCTGCGCGATCTTGTCCGGGTAGCGTTCCCCGTACGCATCCGAATACCAGACGAAGGCCGGCACGTGGAATTCGTACTGCGTGTTATGGCCATGGAAGGCGATCTTGCAGGACTTGTCGTAAATGGTCTGCCCATGGTCGGCCACGTAGAGCAGCGAGGCCGGCAAGGCGGACTCCTTCAGCACGCCGATCACGTTCGACAGGAACCAGTCCGTATACAGAATGGCGCTGTCGTAGCTGTTGCTCATCCTCGGCTGCAGCGACTTGTCGGTGACGTCCGGCTTGTCCATGCCATGGAGCGAGGGCTGCCAGCGGTCGAATTCCTTCGGGTAGCGGTGGGCGTAGTTCCAGTGGCTGCCCAGGGTGTGCAGCACGATCAGCACCTTTTGCGCCGGGTCGCGCAGCGCGCGCCGCAGCGGGTCGAGCAGCACCGCGTCGTAGCTGGCGTTGTCGGTGAAGCCGCCCAGGTTCAGGAACTCGACCTCGTCCGCCTCCTTGGCGAACACCGAGACCGGCGTGTCGAACTTGCCGAACGAGACCTGGTTCGACAGCCAGAAGGTCTTGAAGCCCGCCTCCTTGAAAGCGGATAGAAAGGATTTTTCGTAGAAGCCGTCCTTCAGGCTCTGCATGGCGGGCTTGCGCGAAATGATCACCGGCACCGACAGGCGGGTGGCCGACACCGGCGTGATCACGTCCGCCAGCGGCACCAGGTTCGTTTCCTGCGACAGCAGCGGATTGGTCGGGCGCGCGTAGCCGTTCAGGCTCCAGCGGTCGAAGCGCGAGGACTCGCCCAGCACCATGACCACCACCTGGGGCGCCTGGGCCTCGCCCTCCTGGTGGGCGCCGAAGCGGAAGGCGGCGCTGCGCCCTTTCAGTTCGGCCAGGTGGACGCGCTCGCGGTAGAAGTCGACGCCGCGCGCCGCCAGGCCGAAGGGCCAGGACTGGGCCACGGCGCGCAGGTCGAAGGGCAGCTTGGCCCAGTACGGCAGCGGCGGCAGGGCGGGGGGAGGCGCTTCGACGCGCACGGCCTGGGGCGTGGAGGCGGCGGGCGTCGCTTTCACCAGGTGCACGCCGGCGCCGCCGACGGCGGCCGGGGTGGCGGGGCGCTGCGGCGCAATGCCATACTTATAACTGTAGGCGAGGACCAGCAAGCCCGTCCCCAGCACGGCCAGCACCACCCAGCGCGAGCGGTCCTCCCAGTCCAGGTCGCGGGTGCGCCAGGCCACCACCCAGGTCGAGATCCACCACGCCAGCACGGCAAGTAGCGCCGCGCCCAGCAGCCATGCCTGGCTGCCCAGGAATTCCGAGGCCTCGCTGGGGCTGGTCTCGGCGATGACGCCCAGGTGGTGGGTGGAGATGCCCTGGCCGTAATAGGTCAGCAGGTAGAGCTCGGTCGGCAGCGCCAGGAAGGCCGGCAGCAGCGCCCAGTGGAAATAGGCCGGCCGCTTGCACAGCGCCCAGGCCGTGATCCAGCCGAACAGGGCGATTCCCGCCAGGCGCCAGGGATCGTCGAGCGGCGCGCCCATCAGCGGCGCGGCGAAGGGGACGGCCGTCAGCGCCGCGTAGCTCAGCAGCAGATAGAGGGTGCCGGGGGCGGCGGGGCGCAGCAGGGTTCGCATCGGCGGAAGAGCGTGGAAAATCGGCTATTATGCGTTCTTTATATGCTGAGCGGCTATGTTCGCCAGTCAAGCCTGATGCCGCGAAGATGCCCGTCTGTCGCGGTCATGCCACAATCGCCACGGTTTACCGGGTCCAAGTCCGACGATGGGTTGGCGGGACGGCAAATCGGTTGACCCGCTTGACCATCGGGTCTATACTCGCGAGTTCTCGAATTTATTCTGCACATCGTATACGCATTCGCAGCCGCTCCTTCGGTGAGTGGCTTTCGTCGCCTCTGCAGTCTGTAGGATACGGGACTAGGTTTTAGTCCCCGGGCCAGGTTTTTGCCGGTCCGGGTCGTCAACGTAGTAGTACTTTGTTGGATTAAGAACGATGCCAACCATCAATCAACTGATTCGCAAGCCGCGTGAAGCCGCGGTTGTGAAGAGCAAGTCGCCGGCACTGGAAAACTGCCCGCAAAAGCGCGGCGTGTGCACCCGTGTGTACACCACCACGCCGAAGAAGCCGAACTCGGCACTTCGTAAAGTCGCCAAGGTGCGCCTGACCAACGGTTTCGAAGTCATTTCGTACATCGGCGGTGAAGGCCACAACCTGCAAGAACACTCGGTCGTGCTGCTGCGCGGCGGCCGTGTGAAAGACTTGCCGGGTGTGCGTTACCACATGGTCCGCGGCGCACTGGATACCCAGGGCGTGAAAGACCGTAAGCAGGCGCGTTCGAAGTACGGCGCCAAGCGTGCCAAGGCTGCGAAGAAGTAATTTCCAGTTACGCCATTTAACTAGATAAGTTGAGCCGGCCGGAAGGCCGAGTAAGTGAAGGGTCATGAGGGCCCCTCGCGAGTGCGCAAGCACTCAACTGAAGACAGGAAGGAATTGAAATGCCACGTCGTCGTGAAGTACCCAAGCGCGAGATTCTGCCGGATCCAAAATTCGGCAACACCGATGTCGCCAAGTTCGTCAATGTTCTGATGCTGTCCGGCAAGAAGTCGGTCGCAGAAAACATCATCTACGGTGCGTTCGAACACATCCAATCCAAGTCGGGCAAGGACCCGCTGGAAGTGTTCACGACCGCGATCAACAACTGCAAGCCGATGGTCGAGGTGAAATCCCGCCGCGTCGGCGGCGCCAACTACCAGGTGCCAGTGGAAGTTCGTCCGGTTCGTCGTATGGCGCTGTCCATGCGTTGGTTGCGCGAAGCCGCAAACAAGCGCAGCGAAAAATCCATGCCGCAACGCCTGGGTGGTGAACTGATGGAAGCGGCGGAAGGCCGCGGCGGCGCGATGAAGCGTCGTGACGAAGTGCACCGCATGGCTGAAGCGAACAAGGCGTTCTCGCACTTCCGCTTCTAAGCAAGTGGCCAAACCTCGAAGGGGGTGCGGCCAGGTATCTGTTGTTCAGGCCGGGCACATTTTGATTTCAAAATGCTGCTCGGTTTTGTCCATTCAAAGATTTAGGAAAAATTATGGCACGCACTACCCCCATTGAGCGCTACCGCAATATCGGTATTTCCGCTCACATCGACGCCGGCAAGACCACCACGACCGAGCGTATCCTGTTCTACACGGGTGTGAACCACAAGATTGGTGAAGTGCACGACGGCGCCGCCACCATGGACTGGATGGAGCAGGAGCAAGAGCGCGGCATTACCATTACCTCGGCAGCGACGACCTGCTTCTGGAAGGGTATGGCCAACAACTTCGAGCCGCACCGCTTCAACATCATCGACACCCCGGGCCACGTCGACTTCACCATCGAGGTGGAACGTTCGATGCGCGTCCTGGACGGTGCTTGCATGGTCTACTGCGCAGTGGGCGGCGTGCAGCCGCAGTCGGAAACCGTGTGGCGTCAAGCTAACAAGTACAAGGTTCCGCGTCTGGCGTTCGTCAACAAGATGGACCGTACCGGTGCGAACTTCTTCAAGGTCTACGAGCAGATGCGCGCTCGCCTGAAGGCCAACCCGATCCCGATCCAGATCCCGATCGGCGCCGAAGACAACTTCAAGGGCGTGGTCGACCTGGTCAAGATGCAGGCGATCTTCTGGGACGACGCGTCCCAGGGCATGAAGTTCGAATACCGCGAAGTGCCGGCCGAACTGATGGACCAGGCCAACGAGTGGCGCGAGAAGCTGGTCGAAACCGCCGCTGAAGCGTCGGAAGACCTGATGAACAAGTACCTCGAAGAAGGCGAACTGTCGGAAGCCGAGATCAAGAAGGCGCTGCGCGATCGCACCATCAACGGCGAAATCGTCCCGATGATGTGCGGCACCGCTTTCAAGAACAAGGGCGTGCAGGCAATGCTGGACGCGGTCATCGAGTACCTGCCGTCGCCGGTCGACATTCCGCCGGTCGCTGGTACCGACGAAGACGACCAGCCGGTCACCCGTAAGGCCGACGACAGCGAGAAGTTCGCTGCGCTGGCATTCAAGATCATGACCGACCCGTTCGTCGGCCAGCTGATCTTCTTCCGTGTGTACTCGGGCGTCATCAATTCGGGCGACACCGTCTACAACCCGATCAAGGGCAAGAAGGAACGCGTCGGCCGTATTCTGCAGATGCACGCGAACCAGCGTGAAGAGATCAAGGAAGTCCGTGCAGGCGACATCGCCGCTGCGGTCGGCCTGAAGGAAGCGACCACCGGCGAAACCCTGTGCGACCCGGCCGCTCCGATCATCCTGGAAAAAATGGTGTTCCCGGAGCCGGTGATCCAGCAGGCCGTCGAGCCGAAGACCAAGGCTGACCAGGAAAAGATGGGCCTGGCACTGAACCGTCTGGCTCAGGAAGACCCGTCGTTCCGCGTGCGTACCGACGAAGAATCGGGCCAGACCATCATCGGTGGTATGGGCGAGCTGCACCTGGAAATTATCGTTGACCGCATGAAGCGCGAATTCAGCGTGGAAGCAACCGTCGGCAAGCCGCAGGTTGCCTACCGCGAAACCATCCGCAAGGCAGTCACCGACGTCGAAGGCAAGTTCGTCAAGCAGTCGGGCGGCCGCGGCCAGTACGGCCACGCCGTGCTGTCGATCGAACCGCAAGAGCCGGGCAAGGGCTTCGAATTCGTCGACGCCATCAAGGGCGGCGTGGTTCCGCGCGAGTACATCCCGGCAGTCGAAAAGGGTGTGCGCGAGACCCTGACCGCCGGCGTGCTGGCGGGCTACCCGGTCGTGGACGTCAAGGTCACCCTGACCTTCGGTTCGTACCACGACGTGGACTCGAACGAAAACGCGTTCCGCATGGCTGGTTCGATGGCGTTCAAGGACGGCTGCCGTAAAGCCAACCCGGTCATCCTCGAGCCGATGATGGCCGTGGAAGTCGAGACTCCGGAAGACTACGCCGGTACCGTGATGGGCGACCTGTCGTCCCGCCGCGGTATGGTGCAGGGCATGGACGAAATCCCGGGCGGCGGCGGCAAGATCATCAAGGCCGAAGTCCCGCTGTCGGAAATGTTCGGTTACTCGACCTCGCTGCGTTCGGCGACCCAGGGCCGTGCGACCTACACGATGGAATTCAAGCACTATGCTGAAGCACCGAAGCATGTGATCGACGCCATCGTCACCGCAAAAGCCAAGTAATTAAAGAAATGGGGGCAGGGATGACCTTGCCCCCGCAATCAAAAAAAACAATCGTTTCTTTTTAAGGAAAATAGGAAATGGCAAAAGGTAAATTCGAACGGACCAAGCCGCACGTCAACGTCGGCACCATCGGTCACGTTGACCACGGCAAAACCACCCTGACGGCTGCAATCGCAACCGTTCTGTCGAAGAAGTTCGGCGGCGAAGCCAAGGCGTACGACCAGATCGACGCGGCTCCGGAAGAGAAGGCACGCGGCATCACCATCAACACCGCGCACGTCGAGTACGAAACCGCGAACCGTCACTACGCGCACGTCGACTGCCCAGGCCACGCCGACTACATCAAGAACATGATTACCGGTGCTGCCCAGATGGACGGCGCGATCCTGGTGTGCTCGGCCGCTGACGGCCCGATGCCGCAGACCCGCGAGCACATCCTGCTGGCGCGTCAGGTTGGCGTTCCTTACATCATCGTGTTCCTGAACAAGTGCGACCTGGTCGACGACGCGGAACTGCTGGAACTGGTCGAAATGGAAGTGCGCGAGCTCCTCTCGAAGTACGAGTTCCCAGGCGACGACCTGCCAATCATCAAGGGTTCGGCACGTATGGCGCTGGAAGGCCAGCCGGGCGAAATGGGCGAAGCGTGCATCGAGCGCCTGGCCGAAGCCCTGGACAGCTACATCCCGACCCCGGAACGTGCCGTTGACGGCGCCTTCCTGATGCCGGTGGAAGACGTGTTCTCGATCTCGGGCCGCGGTACCGTGGTGACCGGTCGTGTCGAGCGCGGCATCATCAAGGTCGGCGAAGAAATCGAAATCGTCGGCATCATCGACACCGTCAAGACCACCTGCACCGGCGTGGAAATGTTCCGCAAGCTGCTGGACCAGGGTCAAGCCGGCGACAACGTCGGTCTGCTGCTGCGCGGCACCAAGCGTGAAGACGTCCAGCGCGGCCAGGTTCTGGCCAAGCCGGGTTCGATCAAGCCGCACAACCACTTCACCGGCGAGATCTACGTCCTGTCGAAAGATGAAGGCGGCCGTCACACCCCGTTCTTCAACAACTACCGTCCTCAGTTCTACTTCCGTACGACTGACGTGACCGGTTCGATCGAGCTGCCGGCCGACAAGGAAATGGTCATGCCAGGCGACAACGTGTCGATCACCGTCAAGCTGATCGCTCCGATCGCGATGGAAGAAGGTCTGCGCTTCGCAATCCGCGAAGGCGGCCGTACCGTCGGCGCCGGCGTGGTTGCCAAGATCCTGGCCTAATTTCGATTAGCGAGATCTGCCGCGGGACATTGTCCCGCGGTGACAACGGGTGGGGACAGACTTTTTGGTCTGTCCCCATCTTTATGAGAGGGATCGATGTTATACTCCCGCCTCTTGAGCAGTACCGAAGTACCTTTTACACATTGCCGGCCCCAAGCCGGAACGTTCTTTTAAAGGAAATAGCATGTCCGCTCCGAACCAGAAAATCCGCATCCGCCTGAAAGCGTTTGACTACAAGCTGATCGACCAGTCCGCACTGGAAATCGTCGACACCGCCAAGCGCACCGGCGCGGTTGTCAAGGGCCCGGTCCCGCTGCCGACCCGTATCCAGCGTTTCGACGTGCTGCGTTCCCCGCACGTGAACAAGACCTCGCGCGACCAGTTCGAAATCCGTACGCACCAGCGTCTGATGGACATCGTGGACCCGACCGACAAGACCGTTGACGCACTGATGAAGCTGGACCTGCCGGCTGGCGTCGACGTCGAAATCAAGCTGCAGTAATCGCTTCCACTGCCGGCGGACCGTTCCGCCAGCAGGCTAGAGGCCGGGAAGTCCGTACGCGGGCGACCCGGCCTTTGTCGTTTACCGGCGTCAGCTCCCGCTAGCTCAGCACCAGGTAGAGCGCACGCCCCAGCAAGCGGCCGGTGAGCACCGCGCCGGCGAACACCACGGCCATCAGTCCCAGGATGCCGATCCAGCCGCGCAGCGTCGGTTCCGGAGCTCGCCGCATGGCCATGCAAGCGTGCTCCTTGACCTGATCCTTGTCTTGTTCCGCCATCTGGTCCTCCGCGCGCAAAAATCCATTCTTCCCGATTCCCTCCACCTAGCCCTTGTGCTGAACGAAGCGGGCGCTTGGATTCCCCCTTGCCCATGCGCGCCGCATCATTTGCCGAGAACGATTGCCGCGGGCGGCACGCGGGTGGTCTAATCAGCAAGTCAAGACCACTCGGCCGCCCGGCCCCCACCGCATCATGCCTTCCCATCCTGTTATCGCCACGCTGCGCGCCATGTCCTGGAGCGAGCTGGCCGGCTACGCCTTCGGCGCCCTCCTCATGGGCCAGGTCGCGCTGCTGCTCGCGCCCGCGCCGCTCGCACATGCCCTGCGCCCAGCCAGCCTGCTCATCCCGCTGGCCGTGATCGCGGCCAAGGACCTCGCCCATGCGCCGGACGCGTGGCGGCGCCTGCGCCAAGTCCTTGCCCAGCGCGGGCCGTGGCACCGCTTTCTCACGGCGCTGCTCCCGCCCGAGCTGGTCGGCATGGCCAGGCTCGACCGCCTGATGTGGCAGGGCTGCCTGAACCGCCTGCGCGGCCGCCCGCAGCCCGTGCCGCCGGACGGGTTGGCGCTCACCTACCTGGAACGCGGCGCCTACGGAACGGCCGCGGCGATCGTCTTTGTCAGCGTCTTCCTCGAGCTGCCGATCGACGCCATGATCGTCAACCTGTTCATCAAGGATCCGGCCGATCTGCTCGTCGTGCACACGCTGTGCGCGTTCGCCGCCTTGTACACGCTGGTGTGGGCGATCGGAGACCGCTGGCACGTGGGGGCGGGGCGGCATGTGCTGACCGAGGGCGCGCTGCACCTGCGGGTGGGTGCGCGTGTGTCCGGCGTGCTGCCTCTGGACGCCATCGACCGCTTGGAGTCCGTCAGCGAGCTGTTGCCGGCGTGGCGACGCAAGCACGGAGCCGCGCGTGGTGACACCTTGCTGGTAACGCCCTTCGACAAGCCGAATTGCGTGCTGGTGCTCAGGCCGCAAGCCGAGGTCGACATCCTGCACTGGCAGGTGCGCAAGCGGCTGCCCCGCTATGTGTTCCTCTACCTGGACCGGCCGGAACTGCTGGCGGCGCGCTTGCGCGAGCGGTGTTGAACGCGTCGGCGGCGCAGCCGCCGACCCTACGGTAGGCGAAGCGCGTCGCCGGGGCCGAACACCTGGGATTGTTCGACCATCCGCTCGGCCCAGGCGCGGTGCGTGGCGACCTCGCACATCGCGTCGTTCATCCTGAAAACCGCCGGACTGGACTCGTCGAGGATGGCGCGCGCCACCGCCAGGTCATGGGCCTTCACCGTGAAGTGCTGTTCGATCGGCGCGATCTGGGTCGGGTGGATCGCCGTCTTGCCGGCCATCCCGTAGGCCAGGTCCTCCTGCATCTCCTGGTCCAGCAGCTCGGGCAGGTCGAGGTATTCGAACACCGGCGCCGTCAGCACGAAGCCGTAGGGGCGGAAGGTCGTCACCAGGCGCGCGATCACGGGGCCGAGCGGGGTGCGGTAGATCGTCACGTTGCGCGGACGGCGCAGGCCGAGCAGGGCGAGCAGGTCGTTGCCGCCGATGCGTAGGGCGCGGATGCGCGTGCGCACGCCCGGCGCGTCGAACAGGGTGCGCAGCTGGCGCATTTCGGCCTCGTCGAAGACTTCCGCCGTCTCCAGGGTCGGCATCAGCGCGTGCCCCGTGTCGCGCACCAGCCTGAAATAGGTCTCGAAGTTGTGGCGCGTGACCTTGGGCAGGACAAAGCCGTCCAGCTTCTCCACGCCCGGCATCGCCAGCACGCGCGCCATCACTTCCGGGCTGCGCACGCGCACGTAGCGCTCGGCGGCGATGTTCGGGCGCATGTGCGCCAGCACCACGGACAGGTTGAACAGTGCCCAGCTCAAGTCGCGCTCCGCCACCGCGTCCTCCAGGCAGAAGATGAGCGAGCGCGCCTGTTCCAGCTTGTCGCCGTTGGCAATCTGGGACAGGCTCTTGTGATTGGCGGGGACGTACAGCGAGGCGCCCAAGGGGGCAGTGAGCCGGTCAAGCATCGGATGCGCTCCTGATCAGGGAAACTGCGTGGTAGGGCAAAGCCGGGTCGCATTCGACCGGCACGTTTTTCTCTTCGGCCAGCGCCATCAGGTGCGCGACCTCGGGCGCCGCGGGATCGCGCAGGACCAGCAGGCGCGGTACGCGCCGCAGCAGCACGCGGGTCGCCTCGCCGATGCCCGGCTTGATGAGATTGACGTCGGCGACGTCATATTTCGCGCGCGCCTGCGCGATGAAGGCCTGCGAACGCTGCCTGGCGCCGGAGGCATCGGCCGCACCGGCCCCGGCGGGCGCCTGCTCCAGCGCCAGCCCGGTCAGCGCGTCGGCGAAGGCGCGCGAGCGGTCGTGCGGCGCGAGCTGTTCGTAGAACACGCAGCCATGGAAGTCGTCCGGGCCCATCGCCGCGTCCATCACGGTGCGGCTCACCAATCCGGACACCGTTGCATTCAAGATGCTCGACGGGATCAAATAGTCCTCGCACGAGGCCGCGCAGGCAGCGGCGCCGGCCAGGTCCGACAGCACGTGCAGGCCGGGATCGATGCGCGTGCGCTGCGCCGCGTTGAAGGCGCCGACCGACACGGCCAGCTCGCGCGCGATCACGCCTTTCCCCGTCCAGCCGTCCACGAAGACGACGCTCTCGGGCGCGTGGCCGGCCGCCAGGATGTGGCGCAGCGCCGCCGTGTCGATGCCGCGGTCGCGCACGATCGATACCGAATAATGCGCCGCCTCGCGCCGGAACACCTGGCGCAGCAAGCGCGCCACCACGACCCCGACCGGCGTGCCGGCGCGCGCCAGCGACACCACGGCCGGCGCCGCCGTCCCTTTCGCCGCGATCAGGCCCGCCAGGCGCAGGCAGTCGCGCGCCATGCGGCCGTTGTTGGCGCGGCAGGCCGCGTCGAACAGCGCCATGTAGCGGCTCGACGGCGCGGACTCTGGCGAGAGCATCTCGCTGTAGTGGCGCCGTCCCGACTGGATCAGCCTTTCTTTTTCCGCCACCTCGACGAAGTCGGGCATGGGCAGGCGCCGCAGCAGGAAGCTGACGTCCTCACTGGCGTAGCTGCCCGGGAAGCTCATAGCGCCCCCACGGTCAGTCCCGCCAGCTGGGTGCCGCGCGGGATCAGCGCGTAGTCGCAGGCGGCCATGAAGCGCGCGTCCGAGCGGCTGTCCCCCATGCCGAAGGTGACGATGTCGCCATGCTCGGCGCGCAGGCGCGCGCTGATGTGGGCGACGGCGTGCGACTTGTCGAGCGCCCTGGGCAGGATGGCCAGGTTGTTGCCGTTGCGGTGGACGACATAGTCCCTGGCGCCGTCGGCGATCCAGGGCAGCACGACGTCCCGTTCAAGGGGTTCGAGCCGCGCGGCGATCCGGTCCGGGTCCTTCACGACCAGGAAGAAAGGCGTGGCGAAATCCTCGATCATGCGCGCGCGGCCTGCGTAGCCGGTTCGCCGCGCATGCTCGTCGATGTGCGCGGCCAGCTCCTGCAGGCCGGGCAGGGCGGCCGACATCGCCGTGCGCATCCGCTCCAGCCAGGGGCGGTCGAGGGCGCCGCCCGGCTCGAGGATCACGCCGCCGTAGTCGATGACGGCGTAGCTATGGAAGGGCAGGTGCACGCGGCGCAGGGCGTCATGGTCGCGCGCCGTGGTCGGGATGACGGTCATCCCGTCCCGGACCAGCGACAGGAAGGCGCGCTGCGCGCGCGTGGTGTACGAGCACACGCTGCCGTCCTTGTAGTAGGCGGCCGGCTCCAGCGCCTCGGCGCCGCCGCATTTTTCTAACGTCTGGAACAGCGTGTCGTCCAGGTCAGCGAACAGGAACTTCTTCAATGCGGTCCTCGGTATGGTGGTGCAGCAGGCGCGCGCCGAGCTGGATGGCCAGCTCGCGCAGGGCGGCGTTGGGCGCGGTCTCGTGGCAGACGAACACGTGCTCGTACTGCCCGGGCGCGACGTTGTAGAGGAAGTTGGCGATGCCCTCGCCGTAGTTGTCGGGGAAGCGCAGCGCGTGCTCCACCGCACCCCAGGCCAGGATCGGCGAGCGCGTGGTCGACTGGACCCAGGCGGCGACGCCGCGCCGCTCCAGCGCCGCGCCCAGCAGGGTGGAGGCGTGCATGAATTCGCCGGTGCCCAGCACCAGCACTCGTTCTCCGGGCGCGATCTCGCTGGCCAGCTGCTCTGCAAGCTGCTCCGGCGCGGACAATGCCGACTTCAGGCCCAGCCGTCCGAAGGCCGCGCTGGCGCCGCGGTCGGCGCCCGCATCGAAGCGCTGCGCCACGCCGCCGTCCGGCGCATGCGGCCCCGGCGTGAAGCGGTATTCGCCTTCGACCAGGGAACCCTGGGTGACCGGCAGGCCGAAGCGCGCATCCAAGCGGGCACCCGCTGCGCTGCCCATGAAATTCGTGATCGTCGCCAGGTGCACGCGTTCGATGCCGGGGTTCAGGCGCCGGCAGGCGGCGGCCAGATTGACGAAGGTATTGCCGGTGCTGGCCTCGTCGTCCACCAACACCAGGGTGCGCGCCCCGAGCAGCAGGGCGCGCAGGGCCGGGTCGTCGGGCACGTGCAGGAACTGGCGCGGCGCGTGGCTGTGCGCCTCCTCGAATTCGATCAGCTCGCCGGCGCCCACACGGTAGCGCGTGGTGTGCAGGAACAGGGCGGGGTGGCCGGGATGCCGGCGCAGCCAGGCTTCGAACACGCCCTGACCCAGGCCGATCGCCGTTTCGGCCATCGCGATGAACACGACCGGCCCGTCCACCGCGGGCACGGTGGCGGCCAGGCGCGCATGGACGGCCAGCATGTCCGACGGCTTGGCCGGCCAGTGCTTGCCCAGCACCTTGCTCAGGAAGAGGAAGCCGCGCTTGGCGTTCGCGCGCGCGGCGAAGCCGAGCAGCTCGTCCAGTTCCTCCACGCCGCGCTCGAGGTTCAGGTCCAGTGTCCCGGTCGGCAGCTCGACCCTGCGCCGCGCCAGCAGCGCAGGGTTGAACTGAGGCGAAGGCGCGTTCATGCCAGCTCCACGGCGTGCGACAGTTCCGCCACCCGGATCCCGTTACGCACCTCCGGTATCTCGAGCCCGTCGAAGCCGTCGGCGAAACCGCGCAGCGCAAGATAGGGCAGGTTGGGACCGGCCACGCAGGCCATACCGATCCCGCCGGACATGCGCGGATTGATCTCCAGCAGGCGCGGACGCCCGCCGCCTTCGCGGAACTGGACGTTGAACACGCCGTTCAGGCGGTGGCGCGCGGCCAGGCGCGCGGTGGCGTCCAGGATGTCGGCGCGCTGGTCGATCAGCTGGCCGTTGCCGGAACCGGACAGCTTGCGGCGCACCACCGCGCAGACCAGGCGCCCCTCGTCGCCGACGCAGTCGACGCTGTACTCCGGCCCGTCGAGGTATTCCATCAGCAGCATGCCGCGGAAGCTTCCCAGCGCGGCCAGCCCGCGCCGCAGGTCGTCGCGGCCGACCTGGTATTCGGCGCCGGCCAGCAGCAGCTCGGCGCTGTTGCGCTCTTCATCGATCAGGGCGAAGCCGAGGCCGTAGATCGAGTGGGTCGGCTTGACGCACAGCTTCGCGTGGCGCGGGCGCAGCTGGCGGTAGGCCTCGTCGAATTCCTCGACCGTCTCGAAGCGCCGGAAGTCCGCCACCGGCGCCTGGGGCAGGTCGGTCTCGCAATAGAAACGCGCCTTGTCGTGCAGCAGCTGCAAGCTAGCCTGGCTGGCGGCGCTCAGCACCCGCGTGCCCGCGTCGGCAAAGCGCGCATGCTCGGCCGCCAGCGCGGTCGCCTCGCGCCCCGGCACGAAGATGTCGATCGCGTGCTCGCGGCAGAAGGCCAGGCACCAGTCGACATAGGCCTCGGTGTCCAGCCCGGTCGGTTCGCCGTGGAAGGCGTGGGCCAGGCGTCCCGCCGGCGCATGCCGGTTGGGATTGCTGTGGATGAGGGTGAAGCGGCTATCGGCATCGGCTTTGCGGATCAGCTCGATAGCGGCGTAGACGGACGAGAACGTCCTGTTGTACCAGACGCGCATGCGGTTTCTCGGGTTGGAGGGACAAGCGGGCCCGCGCGGGCGCGGACCAAAGCGGGGCAAATCGGATTACACGTTGACGCCGAAGGAGCGGGCCAGCGGTCCCAGGCCGCCCTTGAAGCCCTGGCCCACGGCGCGGAACTTCCACTCGCCGCCATGGCGATAGAGTTCGCCGAAGATCATGGCGGTTTCGGTGGAGCTGTCCTCGGACAGGTCGTAGCGGGCGATCTCGGCGTCGCCGCTGGCGTTCAGGCAGCGGATATAGGCCTTGGCGACCATGCCGAAGTTCTGGCGCCGCGCATCCGCTTCGTGGATGGTGACGCAGAAGGAGACTTTCTCGACTTCGGGCGGCACCCGCGCCAGGTCGACCGCGATCTTCTCGTCGTCGCCGGCGCCCATGCCGGTGGTGTTGTCGCCCGCGTGGACCACGGAGCCGTCCGCCGACTTGAGGTTGTTATAGAAGATGAAATCGCTGTCGCTGCGCACCTTGGCGTCGTTTTTCAGCAGGAAGGCGCTGCCATCCAGGTCGAAAGCCGCGCCGTCGGTGGAACGCGGGTCCCAGCCCAGGCCGATGATGACCTTGGTCAGGCCCGGGGCTTCCTTGCTCAGATTGACGTTGCCGCCTTTCTGCAAACTGATTGCCATTACACGCTCCTTGTCGAGACACGGGGAAAGGGTCGCATCGCGACCACTATAGGTGGTTCTTGATTAATTGTACACGACAGGAATGTCACACTTTCCGTAGATCTATGTAAATACGCATTGCCCGTCTTGTAACATTCGGGGGATAATGCCTGCCGGAAAGGGAGGCAGGATGGCAACAATGAAGCAGGTCGCGGACCGGGCGGGGGTTTCCACCTCGACTGTCTCGCACGTCATCAACAATACGCGGGCGGTCAGCGAAGACGTGCGCAAGCGGGTGCAGGCCGTCATCGACGACATGGGCTACATCCCGAGCGCCGTGGCCCGCAGCCTCAAGAACGACAAGACCTATACCATCGGCGTCTCCGTTCCCGACAATACCCATTCCGGATTTGCCGAGCTGCTGCGCGGTATCGAGGATGCGGCCTTCGCCGTCGGCTACAACATCATGCTGTGCAACGGCTACGAGGACGCGCAGCGCCAGGCGGCCCACCTGCGCGGCCTGATCGAGAAGCGCATCGACGGCCTGGTGCTGGTGCCCGGCGGCGCGCGCGCCGAGCTGGCCCCGCTGCTGGCCAGCCAGCGCGTGCCGATCGTGCTGGCCGACCACGAGGTGGCCGGCGTCGACACCGACTTCATCGGCCTGGACCACGAAGCCACCGGCTACGCGGCGACCCGCCACCTGATCGAACTGGGCCATCGCCACATCGCCTGCCTGGCCGGCCCGCCCTCCCAGCCGGCGGGCCAGGAGCGCCTGGCGGGCTGCCTGCGCGCCCTGGGCGAAGCCGGGCTGGAACTCGACCACGCCTACCTCGTGCATGGCCAGCCGGACTGCGAGGGCGGCTACGACGCCGCGCAGCGCCTGCTGGCGCTGCCCGCGCCGCCCAGCGCGCTGTTCGCCTGCAACGACCTGATGGCGCTGGGCGCCCTGTGCGCAGCCCGCGAGGCGGGCATCGACGTGCCGGAGCGCCTGTCGGTGATCGGCGGGGACGACCTGGGCTGCGCCGCCTTCGCCGCGCCGCGCCTGACCACCATCGCCCAGCCGACCTACGCCATGGGGCGCGAGCTGGCCGAGCTGCTGTTCCAGCGCATTCGTGGTGAGGGCGAGGGCGAGGCGCGTGTCCGCCGGCGCCTGCAGGGCAGGCTGGTGGTGCGTCAGTCGACCAGCCGTCCGCAGGCGCGCAGGGCCCTGGCGAAGGTGTTCTAGCTTAGGGCCGCGGCCTGCGCGAGTCTGGTATCGGCCAGGAGCGGACGTTCACATTCCGTCTCGGATTAATCTTATGCTAGTTCTTAGGGTGTGCTGTCGTATGACTGAAGAAGACTTCATTGCAAGTATTGATTGCCGATTCCCCTACGATGCCCCTCGCGAATGGCGTCGTTTGATAGCAGTAGCACGCAACATTTCTCCAAATGCAGTGTTCATGATTATTCATGAGCTATGTCGCCCTCCGAGATCATCTAGCGTTTCAGTAGAAACAAGGTTGCGAATTTACCGATGCGTACAACAACGCTTCAGGCATCCCCTGCTAACACGGCTCGATTTGGTATTCTCAACAGTCATATCAGGCGGACTGATTCCCGTTGGCACCGCAGGTGCAGCTATGAGACAGGTTGCGAGGTATCGCAACCAATACAACGCACTCGCCATCTGTTACTTCTCGTGCAATGATGGACTCGGCAGAAACGGGGGTTTGTATGATGCAATCGCAGAAAATTGGAACAATCCTCGTTGACGTTAGCGCAATACGCGACCGTCTCCTTTGGGTCGAGAGCTACCGGTCATGATGGGCTGCTGTCGGCCAAGAGCGGACATGTATGATTCGATGACAAAGAACGAAACCTTATGAAAAGTGCAGTGCTCCTGTTGTCGGCCATGACAGTCGGTGTAAGCACAGGCGCCCTAGGGTCTGTCTGACTGAGTTCAGAGGAGCCATAACATAATTGTCGCCACGATCACTGCGGTGAGGTG